>NZ_QEWA01000022.1:0-68751 GCF_003390775.1 Thermobacillus sp.
GGGGCGCTGGACGAACTCCTGATGGAAGCCGAAACCAGGCAGTGGAGTTACCGCCAGTGTTTGCAGCGCGTGCTTTCGTACGAGTTGAAAAAACGGGAAGAAAAGCAGTTTGCCCGTCGGTACAAACGCGCCGCGTTCCCGGAACTGAAAACGTTGGACGAATTTCGGGTCGACGAACAACCGTCCCTGGGACAACGTCAGTTGCAGCAACTTCGGGAACTGATGTGGCTGGAGCAGCATTATAACTTGCTCTTTCTGGGCCCGCCAGGCGTCGGGAAGACGCATCTGGCGATTGGACTGGGCGTCGAGGCATTGAATCAAGGATATAGCGTCAGTTTCGTCACGATGGATCAGTTGTTGCATCTCTTGAAGACGCAAGAGATTTCCCGAAACGCCCAGCTGCGGGTGAATCGGATCATCCGTTCCGATCTGGTGATTCTGGACGATCTGATGTTCATGGCGCTGGATCGGCAGGAGGCTCACTTGTTCTTTCAGTTGATCAACAAACTGTATGGGCAGGCCTCCATCATCCTGACGTCCAACAAAGGACCGGAAGATTGGGGAGAACTGCTCGGGGATCCGGCCGTCACAACCGCCATTCTGGACCGGATCCTGCATCGAAGCGAGGTGATTCACCTGACAGGAGACAGCTACCGGCTCAAGCACCGCCAAACCATATTTGGAAATTTCTAGTTGTTGAAAATAAATTCGCAAAATTTGTTCAAAGGTACTTGACGGTTACAGTACTGGAGAAGCATGATCTCCATACGCTGGTCGTTGACATGGGCGGAGCAGGTCTCACTGGCGATAATATACTGGCTCTTGCAGTTTCACCAGGAGGTTCAACGTGTAGCCGTACCAAAACCTCACCTGCCCCGTTCCGCGCGGATCACCCTTGACCCCCATACTTGCATGTTGCGACAGGTCCGCTCGAAGCTCCTTGTACGTGGCGGGGAGCATGAAGCATGTCGGCAACCTCTCGTTCAAACAGGCTGAGGGAAGCCTTGTACGCTTCAAGCCGGGCTTCCCATTCCGCTTTTTCCGCTTTCGGAATGCGGCCGCGTTTATTCCGTTTCGGTTTTTCCGGCTTGCGTTCTTCCGGTTTCATCACGACGGATTCGTCAAACAAGACGGGGGTATCGGTTTCTTGTGCAGGCTTTGGTGTCGATTTGCCCTTCTTGTCCAATCGAGGATTGCGGTCAAAGGCCTCAATATGGGAAGAATCGACGGCCAGTACATCCCCCGCAACAAACCCTTCCTCCATCGCCTGGTTCACCAGGTCCTCCTGAATCTTTTGCAAAATATCCGCTTGCTGAAGCTTGGTGATCAATCGGGAATAGGAGGCCTCGCTCGGAATCCGGTCGGATCCAGTAAAGCGGCACCGGGTGCGAAACTCAAGGCTTTCTTTCAATCGGCGAACCAAATCCTTGATGAAACGGATATGTTCCAGCTTGGCGATGATCAAAGAGTAGATCATCGCTCTTGTGTTCAAGGTTTCGGGACGACCGCGGGTCTTGTGGCTACCAATGGCATGAAGGATTTTTCCAATCGGCAACTGTTCCAACACCGTATCCGCTTTGGGGGTAATCTCCATTTCCATCAGTTGCTCGAAGGAAAACAGTTCTTCTTGTCGAATATGATACATGGAGGAGTACTCCTTTCTCGGTTTTGGTTTGGTCACCTAAAACTTCGAGAATTTGGGGAGGTACTCCTCTTTTTTATGTCCCAATATCCAATTGCCACAAGGGGTTTCAATTATGAAATTGACTTAATCGTCAGTCATTTTCCAGTTATTCAGCACTCGCTGGAAAAACGACAACAGGCTTGACAGGGAGCCTCTGCAGGCGTGATTCTCGCGAAGGGGCGGTGGGAGAGGAATCATCGCGGGCTTGCAAGCCTATCACGCCTGCCTCTCCCTGTAAAGCCTGTCTTCAAATCTGGAAATTCCCAATTACCAGTAGCACGATTTTTTGGGGTAATCCGTCACGATTTTTTACATCGATTATCTGGAAGAACAGATTCGACGATTCTGAAGTGAATGCGATTCTGGTACAATCAACGTCCGTTCGGACTGCATTTTGAAACCAGAGTGTTTATAAATGCTGACCTTCGTGGATTGTGGCGTGAGAGCGGAGAGTTGCTTGAAAAGGAATAATCCACCTTATCCTAGGTAATAACTAACAAGAAGAAGCCTGCCCCTTTTTCGGGCGGCGGAGAGACTTAGGAGGGACCATGATGGTGAGGAGATTACGCCCCGTACTGCTGCTGGTTTTATCCATGATCATGGCGCTGCCCGCAGCGGCGGCCGCGGAGGAGAAGACGAAAGGCGCGCCCGCGTCATCGCAGGACGGAGCGGTCAAGCTGGCGCCTTCCGCGCGCTCGGCCATTCTGATGGATGCCGACAGCGGCACGATCATTTTCGAGAAGAACAGCCATGATCGGCTGCCGCCGGCCAGCATCACGAAGATCATGACGATGCTGCTCGTCATGGAGGCGCTGGATGAAGGCCGGATCAAGCTGACGGACAAGGTGACGACGAGCGAATATGCGGCTTCGATGGGCGGGTCGCAAATTTTCCTCGAAGCAGGCGAAGAAATGACGGTCGAGGATCTGCTGAAAGGCGTAGCCATCGCGTCCGGCAACGACGCGTCCGTCGCGCTCGCCGAGAAGATCGCGGGAACCGAGCAGGAATTTGTGCGCCTCATGAACGAGAAGGCGCAGCAGCTCGGCCTGAAGAACACCCATTTCGTCAACGTGAACGGGCTGCCCGCCGAGAACCACTACACCTCGGCTTACGACATCGCCGTCATGTCGCGGGAACTGCTGAAGCATACCGAGATTACGAAATATACCGGACTGTACCAGGACTATCTGCGGAAGGACACCGATCGTCCGTTCTGGCTCGTCAACACGAACAAGCTCGTCCGGTTCTACGCCGGCGCGGACGGACTGAAGACGGGGTACACGAGCGAGGCGAAGTTCTGTCTGAGCGCGACCGCAAAGCGCGACAACTTCCGCGTCATCGCCGTCGTCATGGGCGAGCCGGACACGAAAACGCGCAACGCCGAAGTGGCCCAGATGTTCGATTACGCGTTCGCCATGTACACGAACGTTCCGATCTACAAGGAAGGCGACACGATCGGCACGGTGCGGATCGCCAAAGGGGAAGTGCCGCGGCTTGAGCTGAAGGCAAGGCATCCGTACAGCGTGCTGATGAAGAAGGGCGCGAACATGAAGGACATCCGCCATGAGCTGCGTCTCGACGAACCGGTCAAGGCGCCGGTGAAAGCCGGCCAGAAGATCGGCAAGGTCATCGTCTATCAGGGCGCGAACGTGCTCGCCGAATTCGACGTCGAAGCGCCGGAGAACGTGGGACGGGCGAACTGGTGGACGCTCTTCAAGCGGACATGCGCGGAATTGATCGCATAACCGCGAATCCGGACGCGTCCGGCGGCGGAATTTGTCCGGCAGGTTCTAGTTTTGTCGCAGGGCAGGAACGTCGGCCGGACGCGTAGAAATGACTGCGTAGAAATGACTGTCTGAAGCAGGGAGAGGAGTGAACGGCAATGCGGCTTCGTGAGGAAATGGAGCATTACCGCAATGTGCTGATCGTCAGGCTGAAAGGCGAACTGGATCATCATACGGCTGACGGATTGAAGCAGCGGCTCGAGGATGCGCTGCTCAGGGGCAGGGCAACGCACGTCGTGCTCAACCTGAGTGAGCTCGCGTTCATGGACAGCTCGGGCCTCGGCGTCATCCTCGGGCGCTACAAGACGGTGACCGCCCGCGGCGGAAAACTGATCATCTGCGGCGTCAATCCGGCCGTCCGGCGGCTGTTCGAATTGTCTGGTCTGCTCAAGATTGTCGCGCTGTACGAGAATGAGCGCGAAGCGCTCGGCAGTCTGGAGGTAGTATCATGAACGGATCGAACCGCATGACCCTGACGTTTTCCAGCCGTTCGGAGAACGAAGCGTTCGCGCGCATCGCCGTCGCCGCTTTCGTCTCGCAGCTCGACCCGACGGTCGATGAACTGAACGATCTGAAGACGGCCGTGTCCGAAGCGGTGACGAACGCCATCATCCACGGATACGACGGCAATCCCGACGGCATGGTGACGATCGAGGCGCACATCGAGGGCGACACCGTCTCGATCATTGTCCGCGACGAAGGGAAGGGCATCGAAGATCTGGAACTGGCGCGGCAGCCGCTGTTCACCTCCAGACCGGAGCTGGAACGTTCCGGCATGGGCTTCACGATCATGGAAAACTTCATGGACGAATTCGAAGCGGCGAGCGAACCTGGCAAAGGAACGGAGATCCGGATGATGAAGCGGATCGAATCGAAAAAGGCGCTGTACAACTAAGCGCGCACAGGGGTTGGACCGCATGGAAGTCGATTGGAGACAGCAGTCGCAGCCGTACCTGGAGGACGCCGAGGTAAAACGGCTCATCGCACTTAGCCAATCCGGGGACGCGGATGCCCGCGACAAGCTGGTCCAGGCCAACATCCGGCTCGTATGGTCGGTCGTGCAGCGGTTCCTGAATCGCGGGTATGAACCGGAGGATCTGTTCCAGATCGGATGCATCGGCCTGCTCAAGTCGGTCGACAAATTCGATCTGTCCTACGACGTGAAATTCTCCACCTACGCCGTGCCGATGATCATTGGCGAGATCCAGCGGTTCCTCAGGGACGACGGCACGCTGAAAGTGAGCCGCTCGCTGAAAGAGCTTGCGAACAAGGTGCGGAAGACGAAGGACGAGCTGTCCAAGGGGCTCGGCCGGCAGCCGACCATCGGCGAAGTGGCCGAGAGGCTCGGCATATCGCCCGAAGAAGTCGTATTCGCGCAGGAAGCGAACAAGCCGCCGGCGTCGATCCATGAGACCGTGTTCGAGAACGACGGCGACCCGATCACGCTGATGGACCAGATCGCCGACGAATCAGGAGAACGGTGGTTTGACCGGCTGGCGCTCAGCGAAGCGATCGAGACGTTGTCCGAGCGGGAGCGGCTGATCGTCTATCTCCGCTATTACCGCGACCAGACGCAATCGGAAGTGGCCAGCCGGCTCGGCATCTCGCAGGTGCAAGTGTCCCGGCTCGAGAAGAAAATCTTGCAGACGATCAAGGACCAGATCGCGCTTTAGGCGGTCTGGTCTTTTGGTTTCCGCCGCAGCGTCCTCATTTCCCGCATTTGTCAGGGAGGCTCCCGGTTAGGCCGGCCGTTTCCCACTCATACTAGAACTTGACAGGAACGCCGCGAAAGGGTGAGTCCATGACGACCGTGCGAACGAACACGCTGTACGTCCGGCTGCACAAGCGGCTGGTCATCCGGCCCGGCGATGACGTGCGGCTCGGCGACGCCGCCCGGCTGCTCGCCGACGAAGCGCGGGAGCGGCGGCTGAAGGAGCTGGTCCTATACCGGCACAAGCCGGAAGACGGCGACCGCGTCGTCATCGACATGCTGCACGTCATTCGCGCCGTGTCCGAAGCGGAGCCGGGGCTTGATGTCGAGTTCGTCGGCGAGCCGCAGACGCTCGTCACGGTCGCCGCCCGGCCGCAGAAGCCGCTGCCCGGCATGCTGATTGTGGCGTGGCTCCTCCTGTTCTTCGGCTCGGGGCTCGCCATCATGAACTTCCACGCCGACGTCGGCATGCTGGAAGTGCATCGGCGCATGACGGAGCTGATTACGGGCACGAGGCCGGAACGCCCGCTCTGGTTCCAGATTCCGTATTCGATCGGCGTCGGTCTGGGCATGGTGCTGTTCTTCAACCGCGTGATCCGGCGCAAGCTCAGCGAAGAGCCCAGTCCGCTCGAGGTCGAACTGTATCTGTACCAGGAAAACGTCGACGCCTACGTCGTCGCCGACGAGATGCGGAAACTGCACCGGAATCAGGGAGGCGGCGGACAAGGGAGCGGCGGCCGTGGCTGAATGGCTCGCGAACGGCGCAGCCGCTCTGCTCGGCCTGTCCGGGGGACTCGCGGTCGGAAGCGGCCTGATCGCGCTGCTGGTCATTCTGGATCTGATTCCGCGGCTCGCGCAGCTGTCCCGGGGATACCGGCTGGCGGCATGGTACGAGACGGCCATCATCGCCGGCACGGTGTACTGGATGTCGGCTGATTTCGGCGACTGGCGGAGCCCGCATACGGGCGCAGCCGAGATCCTTGCCGCGCTGGCCGGCCTGTTCACCGGGCTGTTCGTCGGCATGCTGGCGGCCGCGCTGACGGAAGTGGTCAACGTCCTGCCCATCATGGCGAAGCGGCTCAGGCTGGAGTCGAAACTGCCGGCGCTCGTCTGGGCGCTGGTGCTCGGCAAGCTGGCCGGTTCGCTGTTCGATTGGCTCGTCTATCATCGCTGAGGCCGGGCTTCCGGCACATTCCGGCAGGAGGTGCGCAACAGCCCCATGGACGAACGAAACGATATGCAGCAGGATGGCGGATGGCAGCCTCCCGTCGTTCCGCCCGAACCGCCGAAGGAACCGGGAGCGAGCACCGATCGTCCCGTCCGGCGGAAGCTGATTCGTCCGGAGCGGGAAGAACCGGAGGACGATCGTTCCGGCAAGCATGCCGCGGAAGATGAGCGTTCCAGGCGGGGACGCGGGCGGCAATCGGGCCGCAGATCCCGCCTGGCGGCGCGGAGCCTGGATGGTCAAGCCCGCGGGCAGAACGGAGAGCGGCAGGGGCAGACCCGTGCGCAAAGCCTGGGGCAGCCGGGGCAAGGCGGTGCCCGCAACCGGGAGGAGCAAAGTCAAGCCCGGCATGGACAAGCCGGCTCGCAGAACCGGGAACAGCACGGGCAATCGCAGCCGGCGGAAAAGCAGCTGATTCCGGCAAGCATCGATGAGCTGAAGCCGCTGTTGGAACGCGAGGCGGGGCTGAACACCAGTTTCGACGTCGTGCTGCGCGAGATGACGTTCGGCGGCCGGCGGACGGCGCTTTTTTACATGAACGGGCTGGTCAATTCGGCGGCGCTGACGGAAGTGCTCAAACGGCTGTCGTACCTGACGGCGGAAGATCTCGATACGGACGCGCTGAAACTTTTCTTCGAGACGTATGTGCCCGCGGTCCAGGTGACGAAGACGGATGTGTTCGACGACATGCTGGACAGCGTGTTCGCGGGCTGCGCCGCCCTGTTCGTCGACCGCGAGCGCGCGGCGCTGATCATCGACGCGAAGATGTTCCCGGACCGAACGCCGGAAGAACCTTCGCTCGAACGGGTCGTGCGCGGTTCCCGCGACGGTTTTATCGAGACGCTGATGACGAACGTGTCGTTGATCCGCCGCCGGCTGCGCGACAAGGACCTGCGGTATGAACTGATCCGCGTCGGCGCGCGGACGAAGACGGACGTCTGCATCGCCTACATCCGCGACATCGCCGATCCCGAACTGGTCGAAGAAGTGAAGAGGAAAATCGGGCATGTGAACGTGTACGGGCTGCCGCTCGCGGACAAGCAGCTCGAAGAGACGACCGTCAACCGCGGCTGGCATCCGTACCCGCTCGTCCGCTATTCGGAGCGGCCGGACGTCGTCGCGGCGCAGCTGCTCGAAGGCAGCGTCGCGGTGCTGACCGACACGACGCCGAGCGTCATGATGCTGCCGACGACGTTCTTCGACTTGACCCAGCACGCGGAAGAGAACCGGCAGACGCCGTTTATCGGCACGTACCTGCGCTGGGTGCGGTATATCGGCATCTTTTTCTCGCTCTTCCTGCTGCCGCTCTGGTTTCTGCTCGTACTGAAGCCGGAGCTGAAGCCGCCGCAGCTGGACTTCCTCGGCCCGCAGCAGATGGGGCGAATCCCGCTGTTTCTGCAGTTCGTGCTCGCCGAGATCGGGGTCGACCTGATGCGGATGGCCGCCGTTCATACGCCGTCGCCGCTGTCGACCGCCATGTCCCTGATCGCGGCGATTCTGATCGGCGACATCGCCGTGAAGACCGGGCTGTTCAACAACGAGGTCATTCTGTACATGGCAATCGCCGCGATCGGCATGTTCGCCACGCCGAACTATGAGCTTGGGCTGGCGAACCGGATCGTCCGGCTGGCGCTCATCATCGCCGTGGCGATTTTCGGCATTCCGGGATTCGTCGTCGGCACCGCGCTGTTCGTCGTGCTGCTCGCCTGCACCCGGTCGTTCAACCGGCCCTATCTGTGGCCGTTCATCCCGTTCGACGGCAGGTCGCTGGCCGCCCTGCTCATTCGTCCGCCGGAGCTGCAGAACAAGAAGCGCAATCCGCTGCTGAAGCCGCAACAACTGGACCGGCTCCCGGATTCGCAGGAGAATAGGTAAAAAAGTGCAAAGAACCGGCAGAAAAGTGCAAAGGTTGTTGCAAAAAATCCATTTCTCACTGGTTCCGAATGCGATATACTAGTGCATATGCTGCAAATCAGATGAACCAGCGCAAGGGGAGAATCTTTGATGCACTTGCACGGAACCAGCAAGATCAATGCCGAAGGACGGCTTGAAATCGGCGGCTGCGACGTTCAGCTTCTGGCGGCTGAATTCGGCACGCCGCTCTATATTGTCGATGAAGCGCTCGTCCGGCAGCGCATGCGCGAGTACATGGACGCGTTCCGCGCCACCGGCATTCCGTTCCAGGTCGCTTACGCCAGCAAGGCGTTCTGCACGATGGCGATCTGCGCCGTCGCCGAGCAGGAGGGGCTGTCGCTGGACGTCGTCTCCGGCGGCGAACTGCACACGGCGCTCAAGGCCGGCTTCCCGGCGAAGCGGATCCATTTCCACGGCAACAACAAGACGCCGGACGAGATCGCGTTGGCGCTTGACGCGAACATCGGCTGCTTCGTCGTCGACAACTTCGTCGAGCTGGATCTGCTCGACGCGCTGGCCGGCGAACGGGGCAAGCGCGTGAACATTCTGCTGCGCATCACGCCCGGTGTCGAAGCGCATACACATGAATACATTTCGACCGGTCAGCAGGATTCGAAGTTCGGCTTCAACCTGGCCGGCGGCGCCGCGTTCGAAGCGGTGAAGCGCACCGCGGCGAAGCCGCATCTCGAACTGCTCGGCATCCATTCGCATATCGGCTCGCAAATTTTCGAAGTGGAAGGCTTCCGTCTGGCGGCGGCCAAAGCGGCAGAGTTTGCGATCCAGGTGCGGGACGAGCTCGGCATCCTGTTCCGCGTCATCAATCTGGGCGGAGGTTTCGGCATCCGCTACACGGCCGAGGACAAGCCGCTTCCAGCGGCAACGTATGTCCAGGCGATCGCGGATGCGGTCCGGACGAACTTCACCGCGGCACAGTATCCGCTGCCCGAGATCTGGATCGAACCGGGCCGCAGCATCATCGGCGACGCCGGGACGACGCTTTACACTGTCGGCACGACGAAGGACATTCCGGGCGTGCGCAAGTACGTCGCCGTCGACGGCGGCATGACGGACAATCCGCGTCCGGCGCTGTACGGCTCGAAGTACGAAGCGGTGCTGGCGAACCGGATGAACGATCCGGCGACCGAGAAGGTATCCATCGCGGGCAAATGCTGCGAGAGCGGCGACATGCTGATCTGGGACATCGAGCTTCCGGCCGTGAAGCCGGGGGATCTGCTCGCCGTGTTCTGCACCGGCGCCTACAACTACGCGATGTCCAGCAACTACAACCGGATTCCGCGTCCGGCGGTCGTCTTCGTTAAGGACGGCCAGGCGTCGCTCGTCGTACGGCGCGAAACGTACGAAGACATCGTCGGCAACGATCTGCTGCCCGAGCGGCTGAAAGCCGCGCCGGCGGCGAACTGACAGGCCGCACCTGAGCTTCCTCGGCCGCAAGCCGGCTGTCGACCATTCGGCGGTCTGGCGGCGGTTCGGGGAAGTTTTTTTCTGAGCGGCGGGCGGCTTTTTTGCGCCGTTGGGCGGTTTGTAGTATGATGGGTGCATACGTTGGACAGAGGAGTTGAACGCCGGAACATGGCCAAGCAGGCACGGATCAAAATGCAGAACGGCGCGGAGATCATCATCGAACTGTTCGAGAAAGACGCGCCGAACACGGTGAAAAATTTCGAGACGCTCGCGAACAAAGGATTCTACAACGGGCTGACTTTCCACAGAGTCATTCCGGGATTCGTCGCGCAGGGCGGCTGCCCGAACGGCAATGGCACCGGCGGCCCGGGCTATACGATCAATTGCGAGATCAATCCGAACAAACATGAGCGCGGATCGGTCGCCATGGCGCATGCCGGGCGGAACACGGGCGGCAGCCAGTTCTACATCTGCTACCAGCCGCAGCCGCATCTGGACGGCGAGCACACGGTGTTCGGCAAAGTGATCAAAGGAATGGAGCATGTCGACGCGTTCAAAGGGCGCGACGTCATGGAGAAAGTCGAAATTTACGAGGTGTGATTCGATTACCGCGGGCTGCGGGGCCGCTGGTCCGCGGGCGGGACGTGCCGGCTAACGGAACGTGGTAACGTTAGCGTATCCGTCATCTGGTTGCGAGGCGTTCTAACGGAACGTGGTTCCGTTAGAGCCGGCTGTCGGGCGCACTTGGCAGCTTCAGTCGGCCTATAACGGCACGGATTGCCGTTAGCGGGCCTTGCATCATGCCCGAGCGGCGGATTAACGGCACGAAATGCCGTTAGAACCCGCTGTCGGGCGTCCCTGGCAGCTTCAGTCGGCTATTAACGGCACAGATTGCCGTTATTGAGCCCGGAAACATGCCCGGGCGACACATTAACGGCACGAAATGCCGTTAGAGTCGGCCGTTGGGCGAACTTCGCGGCACCTGGCGAACCGACAGCCATCGTGAGACCGCCGAGAGGCAGCCACAGCCGGGCGCTCTTTCGGCGTTTCTTGCAAATCCTCGGCAACGGTGCTACTATTCATCTGTACGCATTTATGAACGTTTCCTTCGGGGCAGGGTGGAAGTCCCTACCGGCGGTGATCGCGGTTCCATGTGCGGCGGAATGCCGCGGAACCGGCGTCAGCCCGTGACCCGGGCCGAAAACGGATGGCACATTGGCCGGACGGCGGCACGGTGGATCCGGTGCAATTCCGGAGCCGACAGTAACAGTCTGGATGGGAGAAGGAAGCGGGCAGAAGCGCAACTGCATTGAGACAGCAAGGATTGTACTTTTTTTCACATGGAGAGTTCGGCGAACGGCGCCGGCCGATGGTCAGGCGGTTCGGGCATGTCCGAATGGCGGGTTTGCACCTGTTCGGCCATGACCGGGCACACACCGTCCTGACCGTGAATGACCGGTATATCCGTGCATGTCTGGGCATATGCGGCCGCGAATCCGGAACCCGCAGCATCCGGTTCGTCATGCGCACCGCCGGACAAGGCATGCGCTGCTTCCGGCAGCCGACGCCTTGGCACGTCCGTGAACAACGTGCCATTCCGTCCTCTCCGTGTCGAAAATAGTATCCGACCGAACCCAAGTCTCGCGGTAACGGACGCTCCTTGCGTGCGCACAATTGTCCGCATTCTCCAAGCCTCCGAAGGAACGAACTTCGGAGGTTTTCTTGTTGTGATTGACCGATTGGATGACGAATACTACATGCGGCTGGCGCTTGAGCTTGCCGCGAAGGCGCGCGGTCAGACCGGCGTCAACCCGGTCGTCGGCTGCGTCATCGTGAAGGACGGCCGGATCGTCGGCCTCGGCAGCCACCTGAGGCGCGGCGAAGCGCACGCCGAGATCCACGCGCTGAAGATGGCCGGAGAAGAGGCGCGCGGCGCGACCGTCTACGTGACGCTCGAACCGTGTTCCCACTACGGCCGCACGCCGCCCTGCGCCGACCGGCTGATCGAAGCGGGAGTCGGCCGCGTGGTCGCCGCGGCGACGGATCCGAACCCGAAGGTGTCGGGGACCGGCCTCGCGAAGCTGCGGGCCGCCGGCATCGAGACCGTCAGCGGCGTCCTCGAAGCCGAGTCGCGGAAGCTGAACGAAGCGTTCGAGAAATATATCCGCACCGGACTGCCGTTCGTGACGCTGAAGGCGGGCGCGACGCTGGACGGAAGGCTGGCCGCGGGTTCGGGTGACAGCAGGTGGGTGACCGGTGAGGAGTCGAGGGCGGCTGTGCATACGCTGCGGCATTGGCATGACGCGATCATGATCGGCGCCGGCACGGCGCTCAAGGACGATCCGTCGCTCACGACGCGGACGCCGGTTCCGGGCCTCCATCCGGTGCGCATTGTCGTCGACTCGCAGCTTCGGCTGCCGCTGCACCTGAAACTGTTCACCGACGGTCAGGCGCCGACGATCGTGCTCGCCGCGGTGGACGCGGACAGCGGCAGGCGGCGCGCACTAGAGGCGGCGGGCGCAGAGGTGATCAGCTGCGCCGCGCAAGGCGGACGCGTCGATCTGCGCGACGCGATGCGAAAGCTGGGTGAGCGCGAAATCGGCTCCGTCCTGCTCGAGGGCGGCGGGAGACTCAACGGCGCGATGCTTCAGGGCGGGCTGGTCGACAAGATCGCCGTCTTCTTCGCGCCGAAAATCGTCGGCAGCGGCGGAATTCCGCTGTTCGACTGGCCGATTGCCGAGCGGATGGCGGAAGCGGTCGAACTGACCCGGATTGTGATCGAACAGTACGGAGACGATTGGTGTGTCACCGGTTATCCGGAGCAGTCCGCGCAGGGAGGGGATTGATCATGTTCACCGGTCTGGTGGAAGAAGTCGGACGGCTCGTGAGGGCTGTGAAGAAGGGCGAGTCGATGGAGCTGACAATCGAGGCGGACCGGGTGCTCGAAGGCACGAAGATCGGCGACAGCATCGCGGTCAGCGGCGTCTGCCTGACCGTGACGTCGATGGGCGGCGGCGTGTTCACCGCGGACGTGACGCCGCAGACTTACCGGCACACAACGCTGGGCAGTCTAAAACCGGGCAGCCCGGTCAATCTGGAGCGGGCGATGCCGGCGGACGGCCGGTTCGGCGGCCATATCGTGCAGGGCCATGCCGACGGCACGGGCGTCATCGTGTCTCGTGAAGACGAAGGCAACGCGGTCTGGTTCGGCTTCCGGCCGGACGATCCCGGATTGATGCGCTACATCGTGCCGCGCGGTTCGGTCGCGGTGGACGGCATCAGCCTGACGGTCGCGAGGGTCGACGGCGGAAGCTTCAACGTCTCCATCATCCCGCACACGCTGGCGATGACGGCGCTCCGGTACAAGCGGCCCGGAGACCGCGTCAATCTGGAGTGCGACATATTGGGCAAATATGTGGAACATCTGCTCGGATTCGCACGCAAGCCGGGAGAGAGACCGGAAGGCGGCGGAAGCGGCCTGACGGAGGCGCTGCTCAGAGAGAACGGTTTTATCTGATAGACAAACGGATACGCGAAGAAACGGAGGGAGTGCGATGAAACCGGAATTCGATGCGATCGAAGATGCGATATACGATCTCATCCTGGGCAAGCCGGTTATCGTCGTGGACGACGAAGACCGGGAAAATGAAGGCGATCTGATCGCGCTGGCGGACAAGGCGACGCCGGAGGTGATCAATTTCATGATCACGGAGGCCCGCGGCCTCGTCTGCGTGCCGCTTACGCCGGAACGCGCGGAGGAGCTTGACCTGCCGCCGATGGTCAGCCACAATACCGATTATCACGGCACGGCGTTCACCGTCTCGGTCGACCACGTTTCGACGACGACGGGCATATCGGCGTTCGAACGCGCCCAAACGGTGAAGGCGCTGATCGATCCGAAGGCTAAGCCAACCGATTTCCGGCGGCCGGGCCACATTTTCCCGTTGATTGGAAAGAAAGGCGGCGTGCTGAGGCGCGCCGGCCATACCGAAGCGGCGATCGACCTGGCGCGGATGTGCGGCGCTTATCCCGCGGCGGTCATCTGCGAGATCATCAAAGACGACGGCACGATGGCGAGACTGCCGGATCTTCTCAAGTTCCGCGAGAAGCACGGGTTGAAGCTGATCACGATCCGGGACCTGATCCGCTACCGGAACGAGAAGGAAAATCTGGTCCAGCGCGTCGTCGAGGTGCGGATGCCGACCGATTTCGGCGTGTTCCGCGCGATCGCCTATACGAACGATGTCGACTCGAAAGAGCACGTCGCGCTGGTGAAAGGGCAGATCGATCCTTCCCAGCCGGTGCTCGTGCGCGTCCATTCCGAATGTCTGACCGGCGACGTGTTCCATTCCCACCGATGCGACTGCGGTCCGCAGCTCGAGGCGGCGCTGCGCCAGATCGACGCGGCCGGCTGCGGCGTCCTGCTCTATATGCGCCAGGAAGGCCGGGGCATCGGGCTGATCAACAAATTGAAGGCGTACAAGCTGCAGGAGCAGGGATTCGACACGGTCGACGCGAATATTAAACTGGGCTTCAAGCCCGACCTGCGCGATTACGGCATCGGCGCGCAGATTCTGAAAGATCTGGGCGTGCGCAAAATGCGGCTGCTCACGAACAATCCGCGCAAGATCAAGGGTCTCGAAGGCTACGGCCTCGAGGTGGTCGAGCGGGTGCCGCTGCAGATGGAAGCGAACGAAGACAATGTCCGCTATCTGCGGACGAAGCAGACGAAACTCGGGCATATGCTCGATCTGAATTCCCTGGGTGGAGAGAAAGGATGACGGATGCAATGGTGAAAGTGTACGAAGGACAGCTGGTCTCACAAGGGCTCAAATACGGCATTGTCGCCGGACGGTTCAACGAGTTTATCGTATCCAAGCTGGTGTCGGGCGCCCTTGACGCGCTCAAGCGGCACGGAGCGGACGATTCGGAGATCGAGATCGCCTGGGTGCCCGGCGCGTTCGAGATTCCGCTCATCGCGCAGAAGATGGCGGAAAGCGGCAAGTACGACGCCGTCATTACGCTCGGCGCGGTCATCCGCGGCTCGACGCCGCATTTCGATTACGTCTGCAATGAGGTGTCCAAGGGCGTCGCGGCGATCTCGCTGAAGACGGGCGTGCCGGTCATTTTCGGCGTCCTGACGACCGACACGATCGAACAGGCGGTGGAGCGGGCCGGCACGAAAGCGGGCAACAAAGGCTGGGACGCCGCCGTCACGGCCATTGAAATGGCGAACCTGACCCGGGCTATCCAGGCCTGAAAATTGATACAGCCGAAGCGAAGGGAACTCTAAGCGTGACGATCCATTACAAACTCGAGACATTCGAAGGGCCGCTCGACCTCTTGCTCCATCTGGTCGATCAGGCGGAAATCGACATCCACGAGATTTCGATCAGCGAGATCACGGACCAATATCTGGCGTATCTGAACGCCATGCAGGAACTCGAACTCGAGATCACGAGCGAATTTCTCGTCATGGCCGCCACGCTGCTGGCCATCAAGAGCCGGCAGCTGCTGCCGAAACCGCCGGTCGTGGAGGAAGAATGGCCCGAAGGTTTCGAGGATGACGAAATCGATACGCGCGAAGAGCTGATCCGGCGGCTGGTCGAATACCGCAAATACAAGGAAATCGCCGGGAAGCTGCGCGAGCTGGAGACCGACCGCGGGCTTGTCTACACGAAGGAGCCCGAAGATCTGACGCCCTACATGCCGTCCAAGCCGGAAAATCCGGTTCAGGGACTGGTGCCGGCCGACCTGGCCGCGGCCTATATGCGCGCGCTGCGCCGGCAGGCGCGCCGCAACATCGTCTCCACGGTGAGGCGCGACGAAATTTCGGTCAAGGACCGGATCCGCGATATTGCCGAACTGCTGCGGGAGCATTCGACCGTCAAGTTCTCGAAGCTCATCCGGCGGGAAATGGACCGCCAGGAGATCGTCGTGACGTTTCTCGCCATCCTGGAACTGATGAAGCGGCGGGCGGTGTACTGTTTCCAGCATCGGTTGTTCGACGATATCGTCATTCAATGGAGAGGGGATGCGGCGGCGAGTGGATTACAAGACCTTGAAATCGATTATTGAGGGGCTGCTGTTCATGGCCGGCGACGAAGGGATCAGCGCGAAGCAGCTCGGCGAGATCCTCGGCTGCGACCCCGCCCTGGCGCGGGACGCCGCCGAAGAACTGAAGGCGGACATGGTCCGCGAGGGCCGGGGCTTGCGCGTCGCCGAAGTGGCCGGAGGCTATCGCCTGACCACCGTGCCGGAGCATGCGCCTTATTTCGAGAAGCTGGCCTATACGCCCGGCCGGCAGAGTCTGTCGCAGGCCGCGCTGGAGACGCTGGCGATCATCGCCTACCGCCAGCCGGTCACGCGCGTCGAGATCGAGGAAATCCGCGGCGTCAAGAGCGATCGCGCGCTGCAGTCGCTGGTGAACAAGGAACTGATCCAGGAAGTCGGCCGCGCGGACGCGATCGGACGGCCGATCCTGTACGGCACGACGAAAGCTTTCCTCGACTATTTCGGTTTGCCGGATCTGAGCGCCCTGCCCGAGCCGGAAGAAGCCGAGCAGGATCTGCTGGCCGAGCAGACGCAGATGCTGTTCGAGAAGCTTGACAGCATGCAGATGACGCTGGACGAATTCAGGGACGAAAACTGATCAAGGCCTGATCACCATCATATCAATCCTGACGACGGCAGACCGAGCGCGCCCAGGCGGCGCTTTCGGTCTGCCGTTTTTTCAGCCGTCCGGTCTGCGGCATAATCCGGCAGCGGAAGAGCATACTATCCATGGCAACGCGTCGGAAAGCGGGGGATCGACGATGCTGTTTGCCTGGTTTTGGTTTTCCGTCGCCGCAATCATTATGCTCACAGCCGTCTGCAGTTCGGATGTCGTAGTGCGCGGGCGTTACCGCCGCGTCGGCGCGGATGATGAAGCCGAGTTGGAAATCCGCGCGCTGTACGGATTGATCCGTCGGCGCTCGGTGGTGAAGGCGTTCGACTGGTCCTGGTCCGGCACGGAATTTCTCGTGAAGCGCGGACAGCAGGGCGTCGCGCATATCGACCGGGACGATGTGGAGCGGTTTTTCCGGAATACCAGGCTGGCCCTCCGGCTGACCTTTCATTTGACCCATGTCGTCAAGCGGCTGGCAGCCAGAATGAGATTGACCGAGTGGGAATGGCATACGGTCATCGGCTTGCGCGACGCGTTCTGGACGGCGATGATGACCGGGGCCGCCTGGTCGCTCCAGGCGGGATTGACGGGCTTCCTGTCGCACCGTCTGCGCCTTTGCGCGAAGCCGGTGCTGCGCGTGGAGCCGCTGTTCGGTTCATCCGTGTTCAAGACAAATCTGACCTTCACCGCCCGGATCCGCGCGGGCCTGCTGCTGCTTGCCGGCCTGAGCATGTTTGGCCGGATCTTGCGCGTGCGCGGCGGAATCGAAGGCTGGGTAAAGCTGCTGACGAAGCCGGACAAGGCCGAGCCTCAGCGTACATAGCGCTGCGGGAACAGCGTTCACAGAACGCTTTGCCATGCGGGCCGCACGCCCGCTGAATCGCGCGGCATAAAGAATCCGGCCCGGGGCAACCTAACCATGCGTGAGCAGCAGCATTAACCGACGAAGGAGGATGAACATGCTCGAGCACCCGATCCAAGGGCTGATGGAGACCGCCATGGAGAGCATCCGGGAGATGGTGGACGTCAACACGATCGTCGGCGATCCGGTGCAGACGCCGGACGGCAGCGTTATCCTGCCGATTTCGAAAGTCGGTTTCGGCTTTGTCGCCGGCGGCTCCGACATCAAACTGGACGGCAATTCCGAACCGACGCACGCTTCGGTCGATCAGCATAACGCGACAGTCTCGCTTCCTTTCGGCGGCGGCAGCGGCGCCGGCGTTTCGATTACACCGATCGCGTTCCTGGTCGTCGGCTCGCAGGGCGTCAAGATCGTTTCGCTGGACAACCAGACCCACCTGTGGGAGCGCGTCATCGACTCGGCTCCGAAGATGCTCGACAAGCTTTCGGCCATGATGAAATCCGGCTCGCACAAGCACGTTTCGGACGCGCAGATCGAGACGGAAGCAACAACGGCGAACACCCCGGTCGTCTGATGGCAACTGCCCGCTCAAGGGCAGTTTTTTTCGGCTTTTGCAGGACCGAAGCATTCGGGCGGAGGCTCGGACATACGATGGTACAAGACCCGGGGGTCGGGCGCGGCCTGACTCGCGCCCGATCCGCCAGTCCGCGAAGGAGGAAGCCGCAGGATGAAGCCGCGCATGCTATGGATTCTGGCCGTCGCCGCTCTGCTGGCATCGGCCGTCTCGCCGGGAGCCGCCGCCGCGCCCCGCCCGATCGAGACTAACGCGGAAGCCGCCGCGCTGATCGACGTCGAATCGGGAAGGCTGCTTTACAGCCACAACGGCGACAAAAGGATGCGCATCGCCAGTCTGACGAAGATCATGACCGCGATCGTCGCCATCGAGAACGGCGACTTGTCCGATATCGTCAAGACGAGCAGCCGCGCGGCGGGCAAAGAAGGATCATCGATCTACCTCAAGGTCGGCGAGGAGATGAGCCTTCACTACCTGCTGTATGGCCTCATGCTTCGCTCCGGCAACGACGCCGCCGTCGCGATCGCCGAGCATGTCGGCGGCTCGGAGGAAGGGTTCGTCTGGATGATGAACGAGAAAGCCCGCGAGCTCGGACTTGCGAACACGCATTTCATGAACCCGCACGGACTTGACCACGACGATCATTATTCGTCCGCGAACGATCTGGCGAGGCTTACCGCATACGCCTTGCGCAATCCGGTATTCCGCGAAATCGTGAAGACCCGCGTCAAGAAGGTGCCGAATCCGAACGCGGAATGGGATTACATATGGACGAACAAGAACAAAATGCTCACCATGTACGAAGGGGCGGACGGCGTCAAGACCGGCTATACGAAACTGGCACACCGCTGCCTCGTCAGTTCGGCCACGCGGGGCGGACAGCAGCTCGCGGCCGTCACGCTCAATGACGGAGACGATTGGGCCGATCATCAGCGGCTGCTCGACTGGGGGTTCCGGCATTATCCGCTGCGAACCATTGTGGAAGAAGGCCGCAAGATCGCGGGCTACAGTCTGGCGGCCGGACGCACGTTCCGTTACCCGCTGGCGGAAGGCGAGCGGGAGCGGATCACGACGCGGCTCGTCGTCCGCCCGCAGGACGATGTCCGGACGCTGCTCGGCGATGCCGGGCGGCTGGAATTGGAGCTCGGCGGCGTGCCGATCGGTTCGGTGCCGCTGAAGCTGCTGGAGCAGCCCGGCTTGTCGCGCGGCCAGGCTGACCGGAAGGCCGTTTCGTCCGGCGCCGGGCCGCAGCCGGAAGCCCGGCCGGCGGCGCGCACGCTGCTCTCCGCCCTGCGGACGGTCGGTCTGACGCTGCTGATGCGGGAGGTGTGAGCCGTGGTCAACCTGATCTGGCTCGGCATGATCGTGCTCAGTTTCATCGCCGCCGCCGCGACCGGCCGGATGGACGAACTGACCAAGGCGGCGTTCGACGGCGCGCAGACCGGCGTTACTGTATGCTTCGGGCTCATCAGCGTGCTCGTGTTCTGGATGGGCCTGATGCGGATCGCCGAGGACGCGGGATTGCTGGGGAAGCTGGCGGCCTTGCTCGGTCCGGCCGTCCGTCGCCTGTTCCCCGACGTGCCGAAGGATCACCCGGCGATCGGATACATCATGTCGAACATGAGCGCGAATCTGCTCGGGCTCGGCAACGCCGCGACGCCGATGGGCATCAAGGCGATGCAGGAGCTGCAGAAGCTGAATCCCGATCCGAGGACGGCCACGCCCGCCATGTGCACGCTGCTTGCGATCAATACGTCGAGCATTACGCTCGTGCCGACGACGCTCATCGCGATCCGGATGAACTTCGGCTCCGCGAATCCGGCGGAAATCGTCGGCACGACCATCGCCGCCACGGCGATCGCGACGGGCGCGGCGCTGCTGGCCGACCGCTGGTATCGCAGCCGCGCCTTGCGGCCGCCGCACCGGTCGGATCCGCCGGCCGGGCTGCCCCGGACGACACGCGCGGGGAGATCCCGGCGTCCGGCGGAAGAACCGCTGCCGCCGGCAGCCGGCGGTTCTGGCCGTCCGCCGCATGCGGAAGGCGGGTGAGCGCCGGTGTACGCGCTCGTCACGACGCTCTCCGCCTGGATGATCCCCGCCATGATCGCCTTCATCCCGCTGTACGCGGCTTACCGCAAGGTGCCGGTGTACGAATCGTTCGTCGAAGGCGCGAAGGACGGCTTCGGGACGGCCGTCGGGCTCATTCCGCATCTGGTCGGCATGATCACGGCCATCAGCATGTTCCGCGCTTCGGGTGCGATGGATCTGATGCTCGCTGCGGTAAAGCCGCTGTTCGAGCGGCTGGGCGTGCCGAGCGAAGTCGTGCCGCTCGGCCTGCTTCGGCCGATCACCGGCGCGGGATCGCTGGCGTATACGACTGATCTCATCAAGACGTACGGGCCGGATTCGATGATCGGCCGCATCGCGTCGACCATCCAGGGCAGCACGGACACGACGCTCTATGTGCTCACCGTCTATTTCGGCGCGGTCGGCATCCGCCGTACGCGCTACGCGCTCAAGGTCGGGCTGTTCTCGGATCTGGTCGGATTCGTCGCCGCCATCGCCGTCTGCATGATTGTTTTCGGGTGAAGCGCCCGGTGACAAGCGGGAACTTCCGGCAACACGCCGCCGGAGGTTCCCGTTTTCGCTTGCCAATGGGCGGTCCGCTTGTGATTTTGCCCGCGGACGGGTATGATGTTGACAAGAGGTGACAACGATTGGAACGACTGCAGAAGATCATGGCCCGCGCAGGGATTGCATCGCGGCGGAAATGCGAAGAACTGATCCTGTCCGGCCAGGTGGAAGTGAACGGCGAGGTCGTCCGCACGCTCGGGGCAAAAGCTGATCCGGCCGTCGACGAGATCAAGGTCTCCGGACGCCCCATCCGCCTGGAAAAAAAGCTGTACTTCGCGTTCAACAAGCCGAAGGGCGTCATCACGAGCGCCCGCGATCCGGAAGGGCGCAGGGTGGTGGCTGATTATTTCCGCGACGTCAAGGAACGGGTGTACCCGGTCGGACGTCTCGATTACGATACGGAAGGTCTGCTCATCGTCACGAACGACGGCGATTTCGCCAACAAGCTGACGCATCCTTCCGGCCATATCCCGCGGACGTACCATGCCGTCGTGAAGGGGATCCCGCACGGCACGCTCCTTGAGAAGCTGGCGGCAGGCATCAGGCTGGACGACGGCATGACGGCTCCCGCGGAAGTCGAGTATCGGGACGTGGATATGGACAAGAGCGAGGCGACCATCGAGATTACGCTGTACGAAGGACGCAACCGGCAGGTGCGGCGGATGTTCGAAGCGATCGGCCATCCGGTGAAGCGGCTGAGGCGCGTGCGCTTCGGCAGTCTTACCCTGCAGGGCATTCCCCGCGGCAAGTACCGCGAACTCAAGCCCGAAGAGGTGAAGGCGCTGCTAATGGAAGCCGAAAGGTCACATAAAGTTCATAAATAACGATTCAGCCCCGGAGCCCCAAGGCGCCGGGATTCGTTATAATGATGGAGAATAACGGTTAACTCACGGAAAGGTGGACAGCGGATGAAAGGCCGGGAGCGCAAGATTATCCAATACGTCATCCTGATCGGCATTCTGCTGCTCGGCGGTTACGCGGTCGGCAAGACGCTGTTCGTGTCGGACGATGACAAGCCCAAGATCGGCGGACGTCCGCCGTCGTTCGAGAATGTGGCCGATATCGAAGGCAATCTGCACAGCCTTGACGATTACAAGGGGAAACCCGTGGTCATTAATTTCTGGGGCAGCTTCTGCCCGCCGTGCGTGGCGGAGATGCCGGCGATCGACAGGCAATATTTGAAATACCGGGATCAAGGGCTCGTCGTGCTTGCGATCAATCTGAGCGAGGACGACATCACCGTGCGGGATTTTCTGAAACGGTTCGATCTGCACTATACGATCCTGCGCGACAAGAATCGGATGATCGAGAAGAAATATGCGCTGCGTTCCTATCCGACAACGTTCTTCATCAGCCGCGACGGACGAATTCAGGACATCAAAGTCGGCGGAATGACCGAAGAGGACATTGAACAGCGCATTCTGAAACTGATGGAGGCGTGACATCCGGAAAGGAGCAGGCAGCATTGGCGGCATTGTTTGAAAACACGAAATGCGAATGCGGGCACCAGAATCCGCCGGATACGACGCTGTGCGAATCTTGCGGGAAGCCGCTCGGCGAGGAGGCCTTGTCGAACCGCCCGCTCGAGATGCGGTATGACGGCGTGGCGCGCCGGTCGCAGAAGGCGAATCCGAATCTGATCGACCGCATCTGGAATTTCTTCTCCTCGGTCAAGGTGGCCGTCGTCCTGATCGTCATCACGCTGATCGGGGCGATGCTCGGCACGATCTATCCGCAGGAGAACACGTTCATCAATTTCGATCCCGCATATTACGAAGAGAACTACGGGCTGGCCGGCAAAATCTACTATGCGCTCGGCTTGTCCCATACGTACGAGTCGTGGTGGTTCATCACGCTGCTCGTCATGATCGGCGCTTCGCTCGTCATCTGCAGCCTGGACCGGGTGCTGCCGCTGTACCGGGCGCTGAACAAGCAGCAGATCCGGAAGCATCTCCAGTTCCTGACGCGCCAGCGGGTGACCTATGCCGCGGATCTGGAAGGCGGCGACGAGGAATGGACGCGGAAGCTGGCGGAGCAGCTCAGGAAGAAGCGGTTCCGCGTCGCGGCGGAACAGACGGCGCTGCTCGCCGAGAAGAACCGGTTCAGCCGGTGGGGGCCGTACATCAACCATATCGGGCTGATTATTTTCCTGCTGGCCGTCCTCGCCCGCGCCATCCCCGGCTGGCAGCTGGATGAATATGTGGCCGTGCGGGAAGGCGAGGCCGTGCCGATTCCCGAAACGAACTATTATGTGAAAAACATCGATTTCGAGGTTGAGTACTACTCGGATGACGAAATGCCGGATCGGCTGAAGGGGACGATGCGCCCGAAGCGGTTCGAGACGAAGGCCGAGCTGTACGTATGCGAAGCGAACTGCGGCAGCACGGCGCTGGAACCCGTCCTGCGCAAGGTGAAAACGCACGACATTCTCGTCAACGACCCGCTCGAATACAAGGGGCTCAAGCTGTACCAGTTCGACTACGACACGACGCCGAGGCTCAAGGCGGTCCGTCCGGTGCTGATGGATCTGAAGAGCGGCGAATCGTACGGACCTTTCGAGCTGTCGATCCTCGAGCCGGAATCGGAATATGAACTCGGACCGTACCGGCTGAAGCTGATCACCCGGTTCCTCGATTTCACGGTGAACGCAAACGGCGAGCCGGCGAACCTGTCGTCCCAGCCGAACGCGCCGGCGTTCCTGTTCCTGATCCAGGGGCCGGATCTGCCGGCGGAAGGGGAGACGTTCTTCTACTTCCCGATCCGGACCGACCGCGAGCGGTTCGGCCAGGACCTGATCAACGGCGAAATGGCCGAACGGTTCGACATTCGCGTGACGGACATGGCGAACGTGGAATTCGCAGGCGACGTCAGCTATCTCAATGTCCGCGTCGACCGGGCGCTGCCGTTCATCTTCGTCGGCGCCTTCATCTCGCTGATCGGGCTGGTCATGGGATTCTACTGGCAGCATCGCCGGGTATGGCTGCGCATCGACGACGGCCGGCTGACGCTCGGCGCGCATACGAACAAGAACTGGTACGGCCTCAGGGCGGAAGTCGCCGCCGCCTTGCGCGGGGCGGGGCTCGACGTCGACCCGAAGTCGCTGGATAACGGAGGTAAAAGAGAGTGAACTGGCTATCCATCAGCAGCGGAGCGTTCATCACCGCGTTCGCGCTCTACTGCGTCGCGTTCCTGCTATATGTAATTGCCGTCATAGGGAGAAAATGGAAGAATCGCGAACCGGAAGGCCATTTGCGCAAGTGGGGCCGAATCGCGTTCGTCTTCTCGTCGCTCGGCCTCGCCGCCCACCTGGTGTTCTTCTTCACCCGCTGGGCGGGGGCGGGCCATATTCCGACGAGCAACATGTACGAGTTCCTGACCTTGCTCGGGATGTCGATCATGATCGCGTTCACCATCCTGTTCGCGATCTACCGATCCCCGTTGCTCGGTATGTTCGCGCTGCCGCTGACGATTCTGATCATCGCGTATGCTGCGGTCTTCCCGCAGGAGGTGCAGCCGCTCGTGCCGTCGCTCCAGTCCAACTGGCTGAGGCTGCACGTGACGGGCGCTGCGCTCGGCGAGGCGTTTTTCGCCGTCGGCTTTGCCGCCGGCCTCATGTATTTGCTGCGCGTAACCGATTATAACGACAAGAGCGCTTCCGCACGCAGATCGCAGCGCTGGCTGGAGTTTTCGCTGTATGTGCTGATCGTCGTCGCCGGCTTTATCATCACGGTCTTCGCGTTCCGCGGAGCCGGCTACGAAGCCGTTTTTCTGCAGGAAAAGCTGTCGATCGACGCGCGCGGCAACGAACAGCTGACGACGCAGACCGTTGAATACCAGCTGCCGCCGATCGTGAAACCGCACGCCAGCGAGACCGTATCGATCCAGCCGTTCCTGGGGCTCGACAGGCCGCTGTTCGAAGCGCCGGGCTGGATGAACGGCGTGAACGCGGGACGGAAGCTGAACACGGTGATCTGGTCTGTCTTGAGCGGGACGATCCTGTACGGCTTGCTCCGCCTCCTGGCGCGCAAGCCGCTCGGCGCCGTCATCCATCCGCTGCTGGACGGCATCGATCCGGACGATCTGGATGAGATCAGCTACCGGGCGATCGCGATCGGATTCCCGATCTTCACGCTGGGCGCCCTCATCTTCGCCATGATCTGGGCGGAGCAGGCGTGGGGGCGGTTCTGGGGCTGGGATCCGAAGGAAGTCTGGGCGCTCATCACGTGGCTGTTTTACAGCGCGTATCTTCACTTGCGGCTGTCGCGCGGGTGGCATGGCCTCAAGTCGTCATGGCTGTCGGTCATCGGATTTCTCATCGTGATGTTCACCCTGATCGGCGTCAATCTGATCATCGCCGGCCTTCATTCGTACGCCGGCGTCTGATTCACCATGAAGGAGTGTGGGAACGGTGTCGGAACAGACGGAACGGATTCTGGTCGTGGATGACGAGGAGCGCATCCGGCGGCTCCTGCGCATGTATCTCGAGAAGGAGAACTATCAGATCGAGGAAGCGGAGGACGGGGAGCAGGCGCTCCGGATGGCACTCGAGCGGGACTACGATCTCGTCATTCTCGATCTGATGCTGCCCGGCATGGACGGCATCGAGGTCTGCTCGAAGCTGCGGCAGTCGAAGGCGACGCCGGTGCTCATGCTGACCGCCAAGGGCGAAGAGATGAACCGGGTGCAGGGATTCGAAGCCGGCGCGGACGACTACGTCGTGAAACCGTTCAGCCCGCGCGAAGTCATCTACCGCGTGAAGGCGATCCTTCGCCGCTCTTCGGCGACCGCCTACCTGACGCGGGAGACGCACGCAAGCAACAACATCGTGTTCCCGCACCTGATGATCGAACATGATGCGCATCGCGTCACGGCAAACGGGCAGGAAGTCCAGCTGACGCCGAAGGAATACGAGCTGCTCCACTACCTGGCCCTGTCGCCGGACAAAGTCTTCACCCGGGAAGATCTGCTGAAAGATGTATGGAACTACGAGTTCTTCGGCGACCTGCGCACGGTGGACACCCACGTGAAGCGGCTGCGCGAGAAGCTGAACCGGGTGTCGCCGGAAGCGGCGGCGATGATTACGACGGTTTGGGGCGTCGGATACAAACTCGAGGTGCCGAAGTGACATGATCCTGCGCTTCGTGCGGAGCGTCGTCTTCAAGCTGTGGGCGACAATCATCGGACTGGTCGCGGTGGTCCTCGTCATTCTCGGCATGTTCCTGCTGCAATACATCGATCTGGCGTTTTCGAACAACGCCTACAACATCAAACTGCTGTTTGTCATCACGGGCGTCATCGGCTTTCTGCTGACGACGTTCTTTGCGTTCTTCCTGTCGTTCAAGATCACCCAGCCGCTGCTGGAAATGAAACGGGCGGCGGATCTGATCGCGCAGGGCGATTACCGGATGCGCCTGCCGATCCGCTCCACCGACGAGATCGGGGAGCTCGCGGGCACGTTCAACCATATGGCCGCCGAAGTCGACAAGCTGATCCGCGATCTGCAGCATGAGAAGGACCATCTTGCCGGCATTCTGCGCAGCATGACGGACGCCGTCATCACCTTCGACGCCCGGGGGCAGACGATCCAGTCCAACCCGCAGGGAGAAGACTTGCTGAAGCAATGGGCGGGCATCGTGTGGGAAGGCGAACCGGATGCGGACGAGCGGCACGGCGGCGTGCCGGGGCCGCTGCGCGAGCTGTACGACGCCGTGCTGCGGGAAGGACGCGATCTGAGCGGCAAAGTTCACGTTCACAACGAGGTCTGGTCGGTCGTCATGGCGCCGCTCAAATCCGAGCAGGGCGTGCGCGGGGCCGTCGCCGTGCTGCGCGACGTGACGGAAGAATACCGGCTGGAGAAGCTCAGGGCCGATTTCATCGCGAACGTCTCGCACGAGATCCGCACGCCGCTGTCGATGCTGCAGGGATACAGCGAGGCGCTGCTGGACGACATCGCGGCGTCGCCCGAGGAACGGCGCGACATCGCCCGCATCATCCATGACGAGTCGGTGCGGATGGGCCGGCTGGTGAACGACCTGCTCGACCTCGCACGGATGGAGAACGGCCATTTCGAGATCAAGCAGCAAGTGGTGAACATCAGCGACCTTATCCAGCGCGTGCACCGCAAATTCCTCGTCTACGCCAAGGAACGGGACATCCGGCTGAGCAGCGCGCTTCCGGATCATCCGCTGATCCTGAAGGCCGCCGACGAAGACCGGCTGGAACAGGTGCTCACGAACCTGCTCGACAACGCGATGCGCCACACGCCGGCCGGTGCGGCGATCGAACTGAAGGCGGATCCGGCGGCCATAGACGGCCGCCGCCATATCCGCGTTGTTGTGCGGGACGAAGGACAGGGCATTCCGGCAGAAGACTTGCCGTACATCTTCGAGCGGTTCTACAAAGCCGACAAGGCGCGCAAGCGCGGGGCAAGCTCCGGCACGGGCCTCGGCCTCGCCATCGTGAAGAACATCGTCGAGGCGCACCGCGGCCGGATCAGCGTGGAGAGCGAGGTCGGGCGGGGCACGGCGTTCACGCTGCTGCTTCCTGTCGAACCGGCGCAGCCGTAGCCGTCCGCGCCCGTCGAATCGCTGCGGGTTTTCTTGTTCGTCGTGGAACAGGCGTTGCGTGGTTGAATCGTAAAAGGGCTTGATCCGAAAGCCGTTCATCGAACGGCGGGGATCAAGCCCTCGTTGCATTTATGGCTTACACGTGGATCTCTTTTGCATTCTTCAGATCCGGCAGTCTGGAGATTTCCGCCAGCACGTCCTTCGGCACGGGCTTGTCGACGGACAGCACCATGATCGCTTCGCCGCCGACCAGTTTGCGGCCGACCTGCATCGTCGCGATGTTGACGTCGTTCGAGCCGAGCAGCGTGCCGACGCGGCCGATGATGCCCGGTTTGTCATGGTGGCTGACGAGTACGAGATTGCCTTCCGGCGCGATGTCCACCGGGAACTGGTCGATCTGGACGATGCGGGCGCCGAGACCGTTCAGCAGGGTGCCGGAGACGAGCCGTTCCTCGCCCTTCGTGCGCAGTTTCACGGTAATCAGGTTGGTGAAGCCTTTGTGCGTGTACGACTTGTTCGACACGATGTTGACGCCGCGCGTCTTCGCGAGATGAAGGCTGTTCACCAGGTTCACCTGATCATCGCCGAGATGGTGCGAGAGCACGCCCTTGACGACGGAGCGGGTGAGGGAGGAGGTGTCGATGTCGGCAACTTCGCCCGAATAGCTGACGCTGATCTCTTCCACCGCGCCTTCCGCGAGCTGGGCGGCGACTTTGCCGAGCTTCTCGGTGAGCGGATAGTACGGTTGCAGCTTGTTCAGAACCTCCGACGGAATCGACGGCATGTTCACCGCGTTCTTGAACGGTTCTCCGCGCAGAATGTGGAGCACCTGTTCCGACACGTCGATCGCCACGTTTTCCTGCGCCTCGACCGTCGATGCGCCGAGATGCGGCGTCACGATGATCTTCGGATGGCGGAGGAACGGATGATCCGGCGCCGGCGGCTCGGACTCGAACACGTCGAAGGCGGCGCCGGCAACGATGCCGCTGTCTATCGCTTCGACCAGCGCCTGCTCGTCAATGATGCCGCCGCGCGCGCAGTTGATGATGCGCATGCCCGGCTTCATGATCTCAAACTGCGGACGCGAAATCATGTGGCGGGTTTCCGGCGTGAGCGGGGTATGGACCGTGATGAAGTCCGCCGTACGCACAATGTCTTCCACGGTGGACAGCTTGACGCCCAGCTTGTCCGCCCGCTCTTCCGTCAGGAACGGGTCGTAGCCCAGCACTTCCATGCCAAAAGCCTTCGCGCGGATGGCCACCTCGCTGCCGATCCGGCCCATGCCGAGAATGCCGAGCTTCTTGTTGCGCAGCTCGACGCCGACGAACGATTTGCGGTCCCATGCGCCGGAGATCGTCTTGGCGTAAGCCTGCGGGATATGGCGGGCGAGCGCCATCATCATGGCGAAGGTATGCTCGCACGTCGTGATCGTGTTGCCGTCCGGCGCGTTGATGACGACGATGCCGCGCTCGGTTGCGGCCGCCAGATCGATGTTGTCGACGCCGACGCCCGCGCGTCCGACGACTTTCAGCTTTTTGCCGGCGTCCATGATGCGGGCGGTGACCTTCGTCTGGCTGCGCACGAGCAACGCGTCGTAATCGCCGATGATGGCGGCGAGCTCGTCTTCACTCAGGCCCGTCTTCTTGTCGACGGTCACGTCTTCCGCATCGATCAGCTGCTGGATGCCGTGGTCGCTGATCGAATCCATTACGAGAATTCTGAACATGCCCCCATGAACCTCCCGTGCCAAAATGCAAAATAAGGAAACCCCCGCCCGATGCCGTCTGCCGTCTCGGACGAGAGTTTCATATCACGCACTGCACCGATATGGCTTGCAGACTTTAACTATTTTATAGCAAACATCGTTTTCGTGCAATTGTCATTGTTGCTTAAATATGAAAATTTCAGCAACAATCAGGGTGAATCCGGGAGGTGTCTCAACTTCCGCTGAACATCGGAAGCTGCGGAAGCAGTTCACCGCCGTAGACGGCCCGTTTCTCCAGGAAGTCGCCGCTGCGGACGGCTTCCGTCCGCAGGAGGATCTCCACGGCCCGATCCACGGACAAGATTCCGAAGCCCGCCGCCTGGCCGGAATCGAAGAAGTGATCGACCCGCGCGGCCAGATCCTGCGGATAATAGTCCGGCAGCACCCGGCGTTCCTTGAGCAGACCGGCCGCGATCGCGTTCTTCATCAGAAGCGGCTGGCTGTTCCACGTTTCGAGCGTCATGCCGGGACTATCCGGCACCTGGTCCGGAAGGTCGGGTTCGAGGGATGCTCCCCACTTCACCATGGCGTCAAAATATTGCTTTTCCGCCAGCAGCGCATAATCGAGGGCCTGCCGGTAGATCGCGTCTTCACCGATCCGGCGGATGACGGTCCGGGCATCCGCGGCCTCACCGTTCGCATGGCGGCTGAATGTCTCCGAGAAAAGCTTCAGGCTCTTCAACACATTCGTCTGGGCATCGACGAGCAGCGGGGAGGACGACGGAATGTCCGCGCGCTCCGCTTCCTTGTAGCGGTCGTTCGCGACAGCGGCCAGCGATTTGAGCCGCTTGGCCGGATCCGGCGCCTGTCCGGCTTTCATGTTCGACGCTTCCCGGATCCATTCGCCGGTGAAGGAACGGAACGGCTGATAGACCGTATAGTAATATGACAAAAGATCTTGCTGCTGGTAGGCCGCAACGGCGGGCGGCGACGTCTCCGAATGCTTCGGCGCATACCGCGCTTCGGTTCGCTCCGTCCCGATCTTCATGCCCAGAAAGAAGGTGGCGACGGCTACAGCAAGCATGAAAAGAAATCCGAGGCTGAACAGCAATTCCGTCCGTGGCAATCGCTTCTCCATGACAGTCTCCTTCATACGATGTATGATAGAGTCAAACGCTCTCCAGTATAGGGGAAATTTTCGAAAAAGGAAACATGCGGTCGAACGATGAAAAAATTCAACCTGCGCAACTTCAAGTTGCGGCGCGTCACCGTCCATGATCTGGATGATCGTCTGCTGCTGCTCAATCTGTACGCGACGCAAGCCCTTATGCTTATTATCGGAACGGCCTGGCTGATTTTTCAGGGGCAGAATCCGATTGCGCTTCTGGCTTGGCCGGACGGGCTGCAATTTCTCTGTTGGGGCGCCGGACTTGCGGCCATGGCGCTCCTGGTCAATCTTGCCGCGGAACGCTGGATGCCCGAAGAAGCGGCGGACGACGGCGGCGTCAACGACAGGCTGTTCCGCAGCCGGCCGGTCTGGCATATCCTGCTGATCTCGGCGACGGCCGCGTTGTGCGAAGAACTGCTGTTCCGCGGGGCGGTGCAGCATCATCTGGGTCCGTACTGGACCAGCATCGTGTTCGCGGCGATCCATGTCCGCTATCTGAAGCACTGGATTCCGACGGGCCTCGTCTTCCTGACCAGCTACGGGCTCGGATGGATCTATATCGAGACCGGAACGCTATGGGCGCCGATCGCCGCGCATTTTCTGATCGACGCCGCGGGCGGTCTGATAATTCGGTTTCGGAGGGAATCATGAAGGATCAACGAGACGAATTTCCGTTGTCCAGGCGGCGCTCCAAATCTTACTCCGTTTCGCATTCGTCGCCTGATGGCCGCCGTGTGAACGAGCAACAGGCGGAAGAGACGCCGCTGCCGCCGCGCCGGGTGAAATTTCCGTCGAACAAATATCAGACGGCGCGTTGGTTCTACAATGTGCTCATCGCACTGTTCCTGGCTTTGATGACGGCGCTGTTCCTGTACGGGCGTGAATTGTCCGGAGGATGAAGCAGGCCTGCCGGGAGACCTTCGGCGGGGAAGGAGGACGTTGCGTGATCGTGTGGTGCGCCGCGGCGGCTGCCGCGGCATGCACAGTGCTCGGGGCCGTCATGGTGCGGGAAGCGTTCCGCGTGCGGCTGCGCCGGGAAGAGGTCGTACTGCCGAGGCTTCCCGCCGCGTTTGACGGTTTCCGAATCTTCTTCATCAGCGACATTCACCGGCGAACCGTCCATCCGTCGCTGATCCGGCTTGCCGCGGAAGCGGGAGGCGCGGATCTTGTGCTGATCGGCGGCGATCTGACGGAGGGCGGCGTGCCGGCTGAACGGGTCCGAGCGAATGTCAGGCTTCTGTCCGGCATCGGGCCGGTGTTCATGGTATTCGGCAACCACGATTATGACGAGGACGCCGAATCGCTTGCCGAACTGCTTCGGGAAGAACGGGTCGCCCTGCTTCGAAACGAATCGCGCATCATCGAACGGGATGGTCAGGCGATCCGTCTGGCCGGCGTGGATGATCTGAGCGCGGGGCGGGACGATGTCCGCGCCGCGCTGCGCGGCCGGACTCGCCCCGGCCGCCGGCCGGCCTTCACCATTCTGCTGGCGCATGACCCGCTGATCGTCGAACGGATGACGGCCGAGGACGCGCGCCGGACGGATCTCATCCTCGCCGGGCATACGCACGGCGGCCAAATCGTCCTTCCGCTCATCGGACCGCTTGCCCGCGGCCATCTTCGCTATCTGCGCGGCTGGCGGACGCCGCCGCGGCGCAAAACAACCGGAGGCGCCGGACGCCCCCGGTTGTTCGTCAGCTGCGGCTATGGCACGTCGCATCTTCCGCTGCGCCTGTCGGCGCCGGCGGAAGCCCATCTGTTCACGCTCCGTTGCCTTCACCGTTCGTCAGGTCAGGGTCCGGAATCTCGATGAGCGCCGGATCGAGGAAGCCGTATCCCGCCTCCTCGATTTTTCCGAGCAGCTCATCGAGCGCTTCCGCGGTCCAGGGCAGCTCGTGCATCAGAATGTTGGCTCCGGGATGGAGCTGGTCGAGCACGTTTTGGATCACGGCATCCGGCTTGTTCTTCGTGCTGGAATCCCAGTCGAGCGATCCGTTCGACCACGTCGTGAAGAGCAGGCCGAATTCCAGCGCGATGCCCCTGACATACTCGCCGCCCGATCCGAAAGGCGGCCGGAACATCTTCGGCGCTTCGCCGATCGTCTCCTCAACCAGCTGTTGGACGCGGCCGATCTGGTCGCGCACGGTCTCTTCATTTTCCTTCTTCAGGTCGATGTGGTCCCAGGAATGATTGCCGATCATATGGCCCCGTTCGTGGATCAGCTCGAGCAGTTCGGGTTGCTTCACCGCGCGGTAGCCGTTCACGAAGAAGACCGCTTTCGCCTGGTGGTTGTCCAGCGCATCCAGCATCTGTTCCAGAATCGCCCGATCCTTGGGCCCGTCGTCGAACGTCAGCAGCACAACCTTCGAAGCTGCCGTTTCATCGATCGGTTCGAAACGGTACGCGCCGTTCATCCGGTATTGCGGAGCGGCGGGAGCACTCGCGGTGTCTTCATCGCCATCGGCTCCGGTCTCTCCTTCGGATGAACCGGGATCTTCGCTTTCATCGGATTCGCCGGCCCCGCTGTCCGCAGCGTTTTCCGCTCCCGGCTGCACCGTTTCATCCGCCGCGCCGGCATTGCCCAAGCCTGCATCGTCCATTTGGATCTCCGCGCCGTTACTGTCCGCGGTTCCCTGTCCGCAGGATGTCATCAGCAGCATTGCGGCCGCAAGCGCAAGCGCCGGTTTTCGCATCGTCATCGCCTCCCTTGGGTGTCCCCAACATTGTAACACGGGGCATCCCGCCCATCCATCGACCCGGGCTTCCTGATTTTGATCCGGATTGGCGCCATTGGCTCGGGCAACACTAGGTACGCAATCCATTTGACACACGAGGAGGGACCCGCGAATGCGCATGCGCGGATTTGTGGCGGGCGGCCTGATCGGCATCGCGGCCGGCATCATTCTGTCCCGCAGAAAACCGGGTTCGGTCGAATGGTTCGTCCGCAGGGCGGATCAACTGATGACCAGCGCGAAGCACAGGATGATCGAGCAGGTGCTGAACCGCCGGTTCGGCGCCGAGGAGCGCAGCGGCGAGCATGCCTGCAAATCCGAATCCGGTTCGTCCTGGAACACGATCCGTTCGTTGATCAACGCGGATGCCCGCGTGAAACATGAAGCGGAGCGGATTCTGACCGAAGCCGGCGATGCGGCGTCCGAACAGGACAAACAGCACTGACGGCGCGCAGCCGCCCGCGAATATGGCCGGTCGGGATTGGCCTGGAAGTCATCGCGGGGGATGGCTTTCGGACAATCCCGACGCGGTGATTGCAGCGCGAATGCCGCACCGCCGAGGCGCGCGCAGCCCGCGGAAGCGGCTGGTACATAGCTTCTGTTCCGGCTTTTTTCGCCGTCCGGGCTCGTCCGCAGCCCGTTGTTTGCTTTCCCGGGGAATTGGGTTTGCTTTCTTCCTCGTTTCCTAGTGCATTTCGCCGGCATCCATGATAACATAGAAGCAAGATCTTGCCTGTGGACATGGGTTCGTCCGGCAGGGTCGCAGGGCAGAAATGTACGATGCTGCAGAGGGGGAGAGCCATCATGAAGATTGAGCGGCTCAGTCAGGACAAGATCCGCATCTTCCTGACGTTGGACGACCTCCTTGAACGGGGGATTCAGAAGGAGGACTTGTGGCGCGAAATTCCCAAGGTGCATGAACTGTTCAGCGAAATGATGGACCAGGCTTACAGCGAACTGGGATTTGAAGCGAGCGGTCCCCTGGCGGTCGAAGTGATCGGACTTCCGGCGCAAGGGATGGTTGTCATCGTCACCCGAGGCAGCGGAGACGTCGATCATCACGGTTATGCGGATGATGACGAGCGTGAACACGACGACGAGTTGTACGAGATGGAACTGACGCTGGAGATCAGCGATACGATCCTCTATGCGTTCCGGGATTTCGAAGACGTCGTCGCCGCGGCGCGCAGGCTTGCCGCAGCCGGTCCGGAAATCGGCGGCAAGCTCTATGCCTACAAGGGGTTGTACCTGCTTGCTTTCGACTCGTCGGGAGTCGAGCAGTCCCGTTATCAGGCGATAACCGCGGTGCTCGCCGAATACGGCGAAGCGGCGTCCGTGACGGAAGCCGTGCTTGAGGAATACGGCAAAGTCATCTTCGCATCCGATGCCGTGAAAGAGATCAACGCACGGTTCTGATCTTGTCGATCGGCTGTCCGATATTGAAGCGCATCCGAAGGCGAAGGTCCGCTTTCGGGCGCGCTTCTGTCATTCATGCGGGCTGTGCGGGGCGGCAGCGCCCCGGTGAAGGGAGGGATGGCCGCATGTGGATGTTGTCGATGCTCACGGCGGCCGTCGCGCCGGGCATCGCGCTGCTCGCCTATTTCTATCTGAAAGACCGATATGATGCAGAACCGATTCACATGGTAGCGCGCATGTTCATCGTCGGAGCGCTCATCGTGCTTCCCATCGCCGTCATCCAGCGCGGCCTCACGCTCGAACTCGGCGAGTCCCCGTTCGTGCAGGCTTTCCTCATTTCCGCGGGCATCGAGGAAACGATGAAATGGTTCGTGCTCTATCATATGATATACAACCACACCGAATTCGACGAGCCCTATGACGGCATCGTCTACGCCGTCGCAGTCTCGCTCGGGTTCGCCACGCTCGAAAACGCGCTGTACGCGCTGCTCCTGCCCGCTTCGTTCGGATCGCTCCTCCTGCGGGCGCTGCTGCCCGTGTCCGGCCATGCGCTGTTCGGGGTGCTGATGGGCTACTATATCGGCAAGGCAAAGTTCGCAAGCGCGAAATCCGGCAGGTATCTCGCCGCATCATTCCTGATACCGTTATTCTGGCATGGCGCGTTCGATTATATTCTGCTCGTGTTCAAGCAATACTGGATGATGCTGATGGCTCCGCTCATGGCCTACCTGTGGTTCCGGGGCGGGCTGAAAATAAGGCGCGCCAACGACCGGTCGCCCTTCCGCTCCATTCCGCGCGAAGACGAGATTAAAATGCAGCGGATCCGTCCATAATGGGCCAAGAAGACATGAAAGGACGGGTAGCGCAAGTGACTACGGCGGCATCGAACCGGGTGAAAGTGCGCATCCGCTGCAGGCGGTGCGGCGAGAAATTCATCCTTCGCGGCAGGCGGGACAAAGGCCGGATCGACACCGGCTTCCGCCAATGCCTGTGCGACAATACCGAGGATTTCGAGATCGACGAGCACTGGGAGTGATCGTCAGCGGTGCATAAAGCTCCTTCCGCCCAAGCAAACTAAAGCCAAGTTTGCCAGCGAAAGGAGCTTTGCCTTATGTATACGCGTCTCAGCGCGGTGCTGTTCCCTGTCTTCGCCGTTCTGCTTGCGGGCACAGCCTTCTGGGGATACAGGGAACACCAGGAGAAGAACAGTCTGCTCATCAAGGCGGAGAACCAGTATCAACGCGCTTTCCACGAGCTCAACGCGCATATCGACCAACTGCACGAGCAGCTGGGCAATACGCTCGCGGTGAATGCGTCTTCGCATTCGTACCAGCGCAAGGGCTTGATCAACATCTGGCGCATCACGAGCCAGGCGCAGAGCGAGGTCAACCAGCTGCCGCTTACGCTGCTGCCGTTCAACCAGACCGAGGAATTTCTGTCGAGGATCGCCAATTTTTCGTACAAGACGGCGATCCGCGATCTGACGAAGCAGCCGCTGACCGAACAGGAGTTGGCCACGCTGAAAACGTTGTATCAGTCGGCTGAAGATATCGCCAAGGATTTGCACGTGGTGCAGCAGAAGGTGCTGGCCGATAACCTGCGCTGGATGGATGTCGAGCTGGCGCTCGCTTCCGAAGATTCGCCGCGGGACAATGCGATCATCGACGGTTTCAAGACGGTGGACAACAAGATTGCCAAATACGCGGAGCTGGATTGGGGACGTCCGGTGGCCGCCATGTATCGCAAACGGACGGTCGACATTCTGTCGGGCAATCCCGTCTCCGTCGACGACGTGCGGAAGAAAGCAGCCAGGCTGCTCGGTCTTGACAGTCCGTCCGCCGTGCAGGTGACGGAAAACGCGCGTGGCACGGAATATGCCGTCTATTCCGCCACCGTGAACACGGGGGACGGCGTGACGATTCAGATGGACTTTACGAAGCGGGGTGGAGAGCTGATCTGGTACATGAATCCGCGCGAGATCGGCAATCAGCGGACCGTCAGCCTGGACGACGCCGAGCGGGCGGCGCGCGAGTTTCTTAAGGAGCGCGGCTATCCGGAAATGAAGGCGATCGCGGTCGACCCGTATGACAACGCGGTGAATCTGACCTATGCGCCGGTTCAGGATGGTGCGGTCATCTACCCCGAGAAGCTGACGGTCAAGGTGGCGCTCGACCGCGGCGAAGTGATCGGACTTCAGGCGGCAGATTATGTCTACGAGCACAAAGAGCGGAACCTGCCGAAACCGGCGATCGACGAAGCGGAGGCACGGGCAAGGCTGAATCCGGAATTCCGGATGGAACGGTCGCAGCTTGCTGTCATCAAGAACGATCTGGACGAAGAAGTGCTCTGCCACGAGTTCGCCGGGCGGATCAACGGTGGGCGGTACAAAATCTATATCAACGCGGAGAACGGGGTGGAGGAGAAAATCGAACGATATCAGACGGCAGAAGACGCCGGAGCGGGGCGTGAGCGGGCGCTAGCCGGATAAAAAGCTTTTCGCGCCGCAATTCCTGCTGGTTGTGTCTTTCTTCCCATGATATAATTTCATGTAATGGGGGGGAAGACCGAATTGGAGCCGAAAGTCAATACGTTCCTGTATCTGCAGGTGGCATCATCGGATGAAGAAGATGCGAAGGCCGTGTACAAATCGCGCATCGCTGACGTTCAGGACGATACACTGTACATCGAGGTGCCGCTCGAGGAACAGACGGGCCGGTACAAACGGCTGTTTCCCGGGGACGAACTATCGGCTTACTACCTGACGGAAGGTGGCGTGAAGCATTATTTCAACACGCACGTGCTCGGTTTCCGCGACGATGTCATCCAGCTGGTCGCCGTCCGCAGGCCGGATCCCGATTCGATCCGAAAGGTGCAGCGGCGAAGCTTTCTCCGCGTCCCGGCGGTGCTGGAGCTGGCCGTCAAGCTTGCGAACCAGGTCCGGTTCTTGGCATACACGGACGACATCGGCGGGGGAGGCATCTCTTTCACCACGGACCCCAGATGGGCGTTCAATGCCGGCGATGTGATGGAGTGCTGGCTGCTGTTGCCCTACAAGAACGGAACGATCGAGCACGCTTTCTTCAAACCGGAAGTCGTGCGGGTGAAGAAGCTCGAGTCCGGCCGGAATCAGGTCATGGCCAAGTTCATCGAAATCTCGGACAGCGAACGACAGAAAATTATCCGATACTGTTTCGAGCGCCAGCTCGAATTCCGCAAACATTGACGTGCGTCCGTCCGCCGCGCATCGGATTCCCGATATTCGGGAATACTGCCCATTCCGAGGAAGGGGGAGCGGCGGATGGATCAACGGAATGCGGGTCGGAGCGGTCGCAGGATGTGGACGGCCGCTGCGGACAGGATTTGCATGCGGCTGGCCGTCATCATCGCCGTACTGATCGCGCTCATTGTCGCGGCGCAGACGGCGCTGCATATGGACGGCATACGGCCGTTTCTGTCAAAGACGGAACGCCTCGAAGGCGTGCCGCACGGGGACAGATAATTTTGCATCCTGCTGCGGTATGTGGTATAATTTTCGCGTTTGGCAGGCCGTGCCTGCTTTTTTCATGATGGTCGCTGGAGGGGTTTACGCTGACGAACATTGCGCAGGACAGCAGTCCGCGGCGCATCGCGATCGCCATCGACGGTCCGGCGGGGGCCGGCAAGAGCACGGTTGCCCGTCTGGTAGCCGGCAGGTTCGGCTACGTTTACATCGATACGGGCGCTATGTATCGGGCGGTTGCGCTGGCTGCGCTTCGCGCGGGCGTCGAGCCCGGGATGACAGGCGAGCTTGAAAAACTGGTGTCGGAGCTGGACATCCGGCTGGAACCGGGCGATGTCGTGCAGCGCGTTCGCCTGAACGGCGAGGACGTGACGGATGAGATCCGGTCCCGCGCAGTGACATCGGTTGTCCCGGCCTATGCGGCGGTGCCCGCTGTGCGGGCCAGACTGGTGGAACTGCAGCGCGCCATGGCCCGGGAAGGCGGCGTCGTCATGGACGGCCGGGACATTGGCACCCACGTGCTGCCCGACGCGGAACTCAAGGTTTTTCTTACGGCAAGCGTGCAGGAGCGTGCGCGAAGACGGTACGAGGAAAGCGGGCGGGCGCAGGGGATGACGCTCGAGATGCTTGAAGAGGAGATCGCCGAACGGGACCGGCAGGACGCAAGCCGGGAAATTTCCCCGCTCGTCAAGGCAGAGGACGCGATCGTCCTGGATACGACGACGCTTACGGCCGAAGAGGCGGCGGAACGCATCGCCGCGCTCGCCGGACGATCGATCGCGGAGGCGGGCAGATCATGAACCTCTACGAGATCGCCCGGGTTGTGCTGCGGATCCTCTACACATTGCTGTTCCGGCTCAAAGCCTACGGCGTGGAGAACGTGCCCCGGGAAGGCGGCGTGCTGATATGCTCGAACCATATCAGCGTGCTGGACCCGCCGACGCTCGGCATTTACGTGCCGCGGCGCCTTCACTACATGGCCAAGTCGGAGTTGTTCAAGTTCAAACCGTTCGCCGCGCTCATTACGGCGCTCGGGGCATTTCCCGTCAAGCGGGGCGGCGTCAGCAAAGAAGCGATCAAGACGTCTCTGCAGCTGCTGCGGGATGGTCATGCGATCCTCATGTTTCCTGAAGGAACACGCAATTCGGACGCTTCCTCCGCCAAACGCGGAGCCGCGTTGCTCGCGATCCGGAGCGGAGCGACGGTCGTACCGTGCCGAATCGTCGGAGGCTACCGGCTGTTCCGAAGGACACACGTCATCTACGGGCCGCCGGTCGACCTTTCGCCGTATGCCGACGGTACGGACGGCGAAGCGCTGGATCAGGCGACTGAGCTCATCATGCAACGCATCCGCGAGTTGCAAGTCGGATAGGCAGATGAATCATTCATTCGTTTTAAATGCGCCGACCGTTTCAACAGCGGCCGGCGGGTTTAAATAAAGTTGGGGCAGAATCGAGGAGGTTAGTGTCCATGTCAGAAGAAACGAAAAACCTGGAAACCGCGGCAGCGGAAACTCAAGCCGAAACCGCGGCGGAGACCATTACGGAGCAAAATCTGGATCAGATGGTCACCCTGAAGAAAGGCGATATTGTGAAAGGCACGGTCATCAAGATCGAGGACAACCAGGCTTATGTAAGCCTTGGATATAAATATGACGGTGTCATTCCGCTTCGGGAACTGTCGGCTGTACAACTCGACAACGCGGCGGATGCCGTGCAGGTCGGCCAGGAACTGGAGCTCAAGGTCATCAGCATCGACGATGACAAGGAGCGCCTCGTCCTCTCGAAACGCCAGGTCGATGCCGGGAAAGCATGGGATCGGCTGCAGGAGCAATTCGAGAAAGGCGAAGTGCTCGAGGTGACGGTCGCCGATGTGGTCAAAGGCGGTCTCGTCGTCGACGTGGGCGTCCGCGGCTTCATTCCGGCATCGATGGTCGAGCGCCACTACGTCGAAGATTTCAGCAGCTACAAAGGCCAAACGCTGCGCGTCAAAATCAAGGAGCTTGACCGGGAGACGAACAAGGTCATCCTGTCGGCCAAGGAAGTGCTCGAAGAAGAGTACGAAGCGAACAAGCGTCGCATCATGGACTCGCTTGAGCCGGGTCAGATCATTGAAGGCACCGTGCAGCGCCTGACGCCGTTCGGAGCGTTCGTCGACATCGGCGGCATCGACGGTCTGGTGCACGTTTCGGAGCTGGCCTGGGAACATGTCGCCCATCCGCGCGACGTCGTCTCCGAAGGACAGCAAGTGAAAGTGAAAGTGCTGAAGGTCGATCCCGAAGCAGGCAAGATCAGCCTGAGCATCAAAGCAGCGCAGCCCGGTCCGTGGGAGCTTGCGGCTGACAAGTTCCACAACGGCGACATCGTCACCGGCACCGTGAAGCGCATCGTAAGCTTCGGCGCGTTCGTTGAAGTGGCGCCCGGTGTGGAAGGCCTCGTTCACATCTCGCAGATCGCGCATCGCCATATCGCGACGCCGCATGAAGTGCTGAAGGAAGGCCAGGAAGTGAAAGCGAAGGTGCTCGACTTCAATCCGGCCGAGAAGCGGATCTCGCTCAGCATCAAGGAGACCGAGGAAGCGCCGGAGCAGCCGTCCCGTTCGGAGCGGAACAGAGGCGGCCGCGATCAGGTTGAATCCATCCCGAAAGAGAACCTGAGCTTCACGCTCGGCGAGCGTTTCGGCGACAAACTCAGCAAACTTAAATAAACCCGACGTCGACAGTGGGGCCGTCTTCACCGGATCGCCGATCCGTGCGGGGGCGGCCCTCTTTGCGGCTCTTCCGTCGCCCGCAACGTATGCGGCCTTCCGGCGCATAATAGGGCGAGGAGGGATAGCCGGTGAATGCTGGTTGGACGACGGCCTGGGTGATGGTAACGGCCGGCATATTGCTCGCGACCGGATGGAAGAAGCAGCTCCTCGATGATGTCCCGCCCCTTCGCGCAGCCGTGCTGGCCGCTGCGCTGCTGGCCGCATGCGGGTTTGCCGGCGTATGGACCGGGTTGGCCGGGTCGGCGCTGCCGCAATGGCTGACGGTCTTCGGCGCCTGCGCCTTGCTGCGGAAGGCCGAGCCAGGCAAGCGCCTTCAGGCGTTGGCCGGCGCCGTTCTCGGGAGCATCGCCTGGATCTGGCTGAGGAAGCTGTATGCGGCCGATCCGGTGTTCATTCTCTGGGACGCGCAGCTGGACGGACCGTTGGCGGCAGGCTTTCTCACCGCCGCCGCGGCAGGGCACTTCCGCGCGCAATTCGCAGCCGTCGCCGCCGCGGCGATCGCGGCTGAATGGGCTGCTCCCGCTGTGGACGGAGGATGGGCATGGCTGGACGGATTTCTCGCATCGCTCTCCGCGGCGCGGGCGGTTACGGTGCTTGTGCGCGGTGCCGCGGCGCTGGCCGGCCGTCTGCGGCCGCGTGCGAACCGCGGTGCCGAATGATCCATTTCCGGATGAAGGCGTTTCTATGGTATATTGTATAAGTTAAGCTTTCCGATCGCTGAATGCTGGTCGAATGATGATCAAGGAGTGGGCAAGGATGGCAAGACCCGTTGTCGCGATCGTCGGGCGGCCCAATGTCGGCAAGTCCACCATTTTCAACCGCATCATCGGTGATCGGCTTGCCATCGTGGAAGACAAGCCCGGCGTAACCCGCGACCGAATATACGGATCAGGCGAATGGAACGGAAAGACGTTCAGCATTGTGGACACCGGCGGCATCGAGATCGACGCCGGAGACGAGATCATGCGCTCGGTGCGGGCGCAGGCCGAACTGGCCATCGACGAAGCCGATGTCATCGTGTTCATGGTCGACGGCAAAGCGGGGCTCACCCATGCCGACGAAGAGGTTGCGCGCCTGTTGTTCCGCTCGGGCAAACCGGTCGTCGTCGCGGTGAACAAGGTCGACAACCCCGGGAGAATCGACTCCATTTACGAATTTTACAGCCTTGGTTTCGGGGATCCGATCGCGATTTCCGGATCACACGGCACCGGCATCAGCGATCTGCTCGACCGGGTTGTCGAAGCGCTGCCTGAACCTTCGGAAGAGGAGTACGACGATGATGTGATCCGGGTGGCGCTCATCGGACGCCCGAATGTCGGCAAGTCATCGCTGGTAAACGCCATCCTGGGCGAAGAACGCGTCATCGTCAGCGACGTGGCGGGCACGACGCGCGATGCGATCGACACGCCGTTCGAGAAAGACGGGCGGAAGTTCGTGTTGATCGACACCGCCGGCATGCGCAAGCGGGGCAAAATTTACGAGACGACGGAGAAATACAGTGTGCTTCGGTCGCTTAAAGCGATCGAGCGATCCGACGTCGTGCTGGTGCTGATCAACGCGGAGGAAGGCATCATCGAGCAGGACAAACATATTGCCGGCTATGCCCACGAAGCGGGCAAGGCATCGGTGCTCGTTGTGAACAAATGGGATGCCGTGGAGAAGGACGACAAGACGATGCGGCAGTTCGAACTGCGTATCCGCGACCAGTTCCAATTCATGTCCTACGCGCCGATCGTGTTCCTGTCGGCCAAGACGAAGCAACGGCTGCACAGGCTGCTGCCCGTCGTCGAACATGTAGCCGAACAGCACGCGATGCGGGTGCAGACGCATCTCTTGAACGATATTGTCGCCGACGCCGTCGCGGTCAATCCGCCGCCGACGGACAAGGGCAAACGGCTTCGCATCAACTATGCGACCCAGGTTGCGGTCAAGCCGCCGACGATTGTGCTTTTCGTCAACGATCCCGAACTGATGCATTTCTCCTACTCGCGTTATCTGGAGAACAAGATCCGGGAGGCGTTCGCGTTCGAAGGCACGCCGCTCCGCATCATTGTGCGCAAGAAGTCTGACGAGGATTAGGGGGAAGTCTGGTTGTTGGCATCGATTATTGCAGTCGCGGCGAGTTACTTGCTTGGCTCGGTATCCTTCAGCATCCTGATCGCGCGCTGGGTCAAGGGCATCGACATCCGGCAGCACGGCAGCGGAAACGCGGGCGCGACGAACACGCTGCGCGTGCTCGGAAAAGGCCCGGCGGCCGCCGTCTTCCTGCTCGACGTGGCCAAGGGGATTGCCGCGGTTCTGATCGGGCAATGGCTGGGCGACGGCGAGATCTGGGTGCCGATCCTGTGCGGGGCGGCTGCGATCACCGGCCACAATTGGCCGATCTGGTTCCGCTTCAAGGGCGGCAAAGGCATTGCCACGACGATCGGCGTCATGGCGACGCTTGCGTTCTGGCCCGCGCTCCTTGCCGGCATCATCGCGATCGCCGCAATCGCCATTACGCGGTATGTTTCGCTCGGCTCGCTGATCTTTGCCGCCCTCCTGCCGGTCTTCATTCTTGTTTTGTCCATGCCTTATGAGCTGTTCTGGGTCAGTCTGCTGATTTGCGTCTATGCATTCATCCGGCATCGCACGAATATCGTGAAACTGGTCCGGGGGCAGGAACACAAGCTCGGAGCCGGGAAAGGAGTGCCGAATGGAAAATAAGCGCGCTGCCGTACTCGTCGCCGGGAGCTGGGGAACGGCTCTTGCGACCGTCCTTGCCGACAACGGCTGCGACGTGACAGTATGGACAAGGCGGGCGGAACAGGCGGACGAGATCAACCGGCATCATACGAACAGCACCTATCTGCCGAACGTTGTATTGCATGAACGGATACGGGCCGTGACGGACATGGCCGAGGCGCTGATCGGCGCGGACATCGTCGTGTTCGCCGCGACTTCATCTTCGGTAAGGGAAGTGGCGAGAAAGGCGGCCGGCTGCATCCCGCAGAATGCCTATGTCGTCCATGCCGTCAAAGGGTTCGAGCGCGATACACTCAAACGGATCAGCACCATTCTCGCCGAAGAGCTCGCGCGGCCGGAATCTTCCATCGTCGTGCTGTCGGGACCGAGCCACGCGGAGGAAGTCGTCCGGCGCTGTCCGACGACGGTCGTCGCCGCATCGATGTCGAAGGAAGCGGCGGAAGCGGTGCAGGACTATTTCATGAACGCCTATTTCCGCGTTTATACGAATCCGGATGTCATTGGCGTGGAAGTCGCCGGCGCGATCAAAAATATCATTGCGCTCGGCGCCGGGCTGTCCGACGGCCTCGGATACGGGGACAACGCCAAGGCCGCCCTGATTACGCGCGGTCTTGCGGAGATCGGACGTCTCGGCCAGGCGATGGGCGCCCAGCTCCTGACGTTCGCCGGGCTCGCCGGCGTGGGCGATCTGGTCGTGACGTGCACGAGCCGGCACAGCCGCAATTGGCGCGCCGGTTCGATGCTTGCCGGCGGCATGAGCCTGGACGAAGTGCTTGCATCGATGGGCATGGCCGTCGAGGGCGTCGGCACGACGCGTGCCGCCTATGCGCTCAGCCGCCGGTATGGCGTGCCGATGCCGATCACCGAGCAGCTGCATGCCGTATTGTTCGAAGGAAAGCCGCCGAAGGCGGCGGTGGAAGCGCTGATGGGCCGCGTCCGGACGCACGAAAGCGAAGAAGTGGCGAAAGCCTGGCTGGAAGCCGAGTGAAGGCTCAGATGCGAACGTTTCTCGTCCGCGGATGACGCGAATGGAACAAGGCCGCACCATGTGTCCCGACTCCGCATATGATACATTCAGCACAACGGAGGAGGGGAGCTATGAGCGGCAAGAACTTGTCCAAAGACGTCCTGAACGTCGTAAAGAAAAAGACCGGCAAGCCGATCAGCGAGCAGCAGGTGAAGAAGCTGGCCGGCAGCGTGACGGCGAAGACGTTCCAGAACGAAGCCGAGCTGCGCCGCTTGATCAAACAGGTGTCGGCGGTCGCGAACGTGCCCGTATCGGAGGATACGGTGAACGATATCGTGAACGCGGTCCGCAAAAGCGGCATGAATATGGAGCAGCTGGAGTCGCTCATCCGCACGATGATCCGCAGGTGAGCGCAAGACCGGGGCAGCCGGCATCCCTCCGCGGCGGGGTGCCGGCCGTTTTTGCTTGTATCGCCGCACCGATGGTATAATGTTCAGGAACTTTATGCGAAACTGGAGACGATAACGGACATGGATGCCATGACGAAAATGTGGGTCTCGCTGATCGGAATCGGGTTGATGGCGCTGTCGGCCGTCGCGATTACGTTCGCGCGACTCAAGACGAAGGGATTTGTGCGGGGCGTTCTTTCACTGATCGCTTTCCTTCTGCTGATGATCGGCTTTTTGCTCGGACTGATCTCCATTCTGTAATGTACATAAGGAGCATGAAATCATGATTTATTTGCGCGGAAGAACGAAGGAAGCTTCCGTCCCTGCCGAAGCAGGGCTTTCCCTGTTGGAGCACGCGCTCAAGGCCGGCGTTGACTGGGGATTCTCCTGCACGCGCGGCACCTGCGCCCGCTGCCGGTGCAGGGTCGAGGCGGGAGCGGAATGGCTGGAAGATATTACGGACGCCGAATGGGACAGGCTGGAGCCGGAAGAATTCGACGAAGGCTACCGGCTCGCCTGCCAGGCTGTCGTGCGGGCGGGGGCCGGAGAGATCCGCGTCGTGAACCGCCCGTATTTCTGACCGCGGAGTGAGCGCCATGGATCATGAGTCCCGGATCGAACAGGCGCTGTGCCGGATCGCGGAACGGCTGGACGGAACCGGCGTTGCCTGGGTGGTCGGCGGCAGCGCCGGATTGATGCTGCGCGGGCTGCCGCTGCCGGCGCCGCCGCGCGATCTTGATCTGTACGCGGATCCGACGGATGCGGAGGCGATGCACGAGGCCTTGAGCGTCTGGGCGGTCGATCGACCGGTCCGCAGTGTGACGGAGCGCTATGAGTCCATTTTGAGCCATTATCGCATTGAAGACGTTCACGTGGAGCTTGTCGGCGGATTCGTCGTCGAAGACCGCGGCTGCCGGTACGAGATGCGCGTGCGGGACATTCTGCTGCCGGAAGCGGAGCGCCGCACGCTGGAGCCTTGCGGCACCGGCGCGGCCATCGTCCCGCTCGCGCATGAGCTGTGGTTCAACTGGCTGCGCGGGCGAAGGGACCGTCTGGAGCTGGCTGCGGACGCCATCGCCGCGGATCCGGACCGTCATTTGCGAGCTTTCCGCGCCTTGACGGCTGATAGCCGCTTCACTCCCGAGGCGATTGCAGAGGTGGAATCGCTGCTGTCCGCAGCGGCGAGACATCGGAAGGAAAGGGCGGGCTGCGAATCATGACAAGGTTCGTCGGGCGGCGCCCGGGCGCCTGGTTCCGCGTCCTGGCCGCCGTTCTCTTCGTTTCCGCCGTGCTCACCGGCTGCCTGTATCCGAAAGACCAGCTTGCCCAGAACCGCATGCCGCCGCGCGACGCGGTTAGGCTCGTGCAGGCGGCGGTGGACGACTACCGCAGGGACACGGGGCTCTTGCCGATCAAGAACGCGGGTCCGGAAACGCCCCGATACGAGAAATATGTCGTTGATCTGGCCAAGCTCAAGCGGACCGGCTATTTGTCGGACTTGCCGGCGGCGGCCTACGAGAAAGGCGGAAACTATTATTTTCTCGTGCTGGACGAAGAGACGGAACCGATCGTCAGACTGATGAACATCGCCGTCCTGCAGCAGCTGAACGATCTCCAGAGCCGCGTGGATGAATACAGGTCGTCCAACGGCGGCGCTCTGCCGGCCGGAGAGCCGGTCTATCCGTCGTTCGCCGCGCTCGATTTCGACAAGCTGGGCGGCAGAAAACCGGATATCCGCAGCGTCTTCAGCGGCCATCCGATCACGGTGCTCGTCCATGACAGCGGCGCCGTCTTCGCCGATTACGGCATCGACGTGCGGCGGCTGGTCGAAAGCAGCGGCACCGCGCCGGACCCGGATGCGGACCTGCGCGAGCTGCTGACGCGGGAGACGCTGTTCGTTCCGGTCAAATCTCCCGTCTATCATTGGACCCTTGGCGATCCGACGGCCCGATACCCTGAATAAAGGTTGTTCCTGTGCGAAAGGCGGAGCATGAGGCTCCGCCTTTCTTAATTTTTAACAGTCATAGACGATCATTTCACGTCATATACCAGCAGAGGAAAGCATGCGGCCGCCGTGCTGACAAATTCTCGGACGGGGTCATATTCGGGACGTGTCTGTAATAGGATGATACCAGTCCAATACGGTTCGAACAGCGGACGCCGGACGATGCCGGGCCGGCCATGCTCCCGGTCCGGTGCGGCGCGGAGAGGTGCGATCGGCGGCGACGGGCGGCTCAAGGAGCACGGCGATGGTCCGGCCGGGCGCCGACGAATCCGAGGTCCCGCGCTGCCGGCGGTGCGCCCGGACGCACTCCGTGTTCTCGGAAAATCGAATGGAGGGGATATCGAGTGGAAAAAGTCGACATTTTCAAGGACATCGCCGAACGCACGGGCGGAGACGTCTACCTCGGCGTCGTCGGGGCCGTCCGCACCGGCAAATCGACCTTTATCAAACGGTTCATGGAGACGGTCGTGCTGCCGAACATTATTAGCGAAGCGGACCGGATCCGCGCGATCGACGAGCTGCCCCAGAGCGCCGCCGGGCGGACCATCATGACGACCGAGCCGAAATTCGTCCCGAACCAGGCCGTGCAGATCCGCGTATCCGAAGGGCTGGAAGTGAACGTTCGGCTCGTGGACTGCGTCGGGTATGCGGTGGACGGAGCCAAAGGATACGAGGACGAGAACGGACCGCGGATGATCACGACGCCCTGGTTCGACGACCCGATCCCGTTCCAGGAAGCGGCCGAGATCGGCACGCGGAAAGTGATCCAGGAACATTCCACGATCGGCATCGTCGTGACGACGGACGGCACCATCGCCGAAATCCCGCGCAGCGCCTATCTGGAAGCGGAAGAGCGGATCGTACAGGAACTGAAGGATGTCGGTAAACCGTTCGTCATGATCGTCAACTCGACGCGGCCGAATTCCGTCGAAACGCAAGCTCTTCGCAGCGAACTGCAGGCGAAGTATGATATACCGGTCATGGCGCTCAGCGCGGCCACGATGGGCGAAGAAGACGTCCTGTCCGTGCTGCGCGAAGCGCTCTACGAATTCCCGGTGCACGAGGTCAACGTCAATCTGCCAAGCTGGGTCATGGTGCTGAACGAGAATCACTGGCTCAGATCGAGCTACGAGCAGTCGGTCCGAGACACGGTGCAGGATATCCGGCGGCTGCGCGATGTCGACCGGGTCGTGCAGCAATTCCTCGAGTACGACTTCATTGCGCGCGCCGGTCTCAGCGGCATGAACCTGGGCCAGGGCGTGGCGGAGATCGATCTGTATGCGCCGGATGAGCTGTACGATCAGATCCTGACGGAAGTCGTCGGCATCGAGATCCGCGGGAAAGACCATCTGCTGCAGCTGATGCAGGAATTTGCGCACGCCAAGAAAGAATACGACCGGTTCGCGGAAGCGCTCGAAATGGTGAAGACGACGGGATACGGCATCGCCGCCCCGACATTGTCCGAAATGTCGCTTGACGAGCCGGAACTGATCCGCCAGGGTTCCCGATTCGGCGTCCGGCTCAAAGCCACGGCGCCTTCGATCCATATGATCCGCGTCGATGTCGAGTCGGAATTCGCGCCGATTATCGGCACGGAGAAGCAGAGCGAGGAACTGGTGCGCTATCTGATGCAAGATTTCGAGAACGATCCGATCAAGATTTGGGAATCGGACATTTTCGGCCGGTCGCTGCATTCCATTGTGCGCGAAGGAATCCAGGGCAAAATCGCGATGATGCCGGACAATGCGCGCTACAAACTGCAGGAGACGCTCGGCCGCATCATCAACGAAGGTTCCGGCGGCCTGATTGCCATCATTCTCTGAACCGGGGAAGCGCGCTTGAAACGGCGCGCTTTTTTCACGTTCGGACGAAAGGATGCGATCAGGACGTCAATGTCCGGGGAATGCCTGAACCGCCGCGCCCGGCGCCCGGTTTCTACTTGAAAATCGGAATGCCCTGTATTAGTATAGAAATTGTGCGGTCAAAGGTATAAATTGGCTTGGAACGGTTAAACAGTATGATAGAAAAACGGTCAGCCGCAGCCAGGGGAGGTGAATGCGATGAACAAATCCGAACTCGTCAACAAAGTCGCCGAGATTACCGAACTGTCCAAGAAAGACGCTGCCAAGGCGGTCGATGCCGTATTTGACGCGATTGCCGAAGCTCTGCAGAACGGAGAAAAGGTGCAGCTTGTCGGTTTCGGCAATTTCGAAGTCCGCGAACGTTCTGCACGCAAAGGCCGCAATCCGCAGACGGGCGAACCGATCGAAATCGCCGCCAGCAAGACGCCCGCCTTCAAACCTGGCAAGTCGCTGAAGGAAATGATCGGGGAGTAAGCAAGACCCTGATGCCGTTATCGTCCGGATGGCGCGTCCATTCGGACGATATCATTTTTGTGCACGCCGGCTATTGACAGCGGGCCGGCGATCGATTAGAATCATCTTTGCGTTTGTCGGGTGTTAGCTCAGCTTGGTAGAGCGCTACCTTGGGGTGGTAGAGGTCGCCAGTTCAAATCCGGTACACCCGACCATTTCTTCTCGAAGAGGAACTGCTTCCGCAAGGCAGGAAGCAGTTTTCTTTGTACAACGACAATATCTTCACAGCGCAAGCGGTGCGCCCTCCCGGAAGGACGGCGCAAGCCGCTTGGCTTGCCGGCGCACGGCACCGGCCGACGCGCACGAAGACGCCGGAGGCGATGGAATGGACACGAGCATGGCGGATTACGTGGTCATCAAGGCGAAGGATCAGGGCGTCGTTGTCATCGGACTTACCCGGGGTCAGAACACGAAGTTTCATCACACCGAGAAACTTGACAAGGGCGAAGTGCTGATTGCGCAGTTCACCGAGCATACGTCCGCGATCAAAGTCCGGGGCAAGGCGACGATTCTGACGAAGTACGGCACGATCGAGACGGATCAATAAACCTGAACGGCGCGGTCCCTCGGCGGCTGCGGCGGAGAAAGCAGGCATAGCCTGTTTTTTTTGTTTGTACACTATACAGGCGGGGACATCCCGGCAAGAAGCGAATGGCGGAGGGATCGGGATGAAATCAGCTGCCTGGAGAGCGCTGGCTGCCGCAGCCTGCTGCGCGGCCGCCGCAGCCTTGCTGCTTGCGGTGCTGCAACCGGAAGCCGTGCAGCCCGATGGACGGCATTTGGCGGTATTTCGCCAGGATCGATCCGTCCGGCTGGACAGCAACAATGTGGTCGATCTGCTGGCTTCGGCCGAATTCGGACAGAAGATTAAGCGGGTGCATTGGTCCGGATCCGTGCTGTCCGTCGATTTTGCGGTTCGGGACGATGACGCGGCGGCGGAAGTCGTTTTCTCGGACTTGAAGGAATTGATTCTGCAGGCGTTCGGTCACACGACGAACGTTCAGCGCCTGCTCGTCCGTTTCGAAGAAAATGAAGCCGGGTCAGCCGCCGGCCGGGGCAGGCTGCTGCTTGCAGCCGACGTCCGCCGATCCGACCCCTGGATTGCGGAGCAATGGACCGGGCTCAAAGACGCGGATCTGGGCCGCGACGCGGTCTGGCGCAAACGGCTCAGGCTGACAGCGACAAGCCGCTGGAACGAACGATTCGGCCGCGCGGCGCCGGATTCGTGACAGCTGTGTGTCCTTCGGATGTGTTCGGCTTCACAATGTGCTATAATAGGTTTCGAATTTATACGGCCAAGGCGCGGCATGAAACGCCGGTCGCGGCCCGGAGGCATAATGGATGAACGCTTACCGCATTCCCGAAATCGCGAAGAAATATGTCGAGTACGACATGATCCGCGAGCATACCGAATTGCCCGCATTCCCGGATTCCCGGGCTCGTTTGTTGTATACGCTGCTTGCGAGCGGCAAGCACCCCTCCGAGCGGAGCGAGCTTTACGCCCTCGTCGTCTGGCTCGTTCAGCTCGGCCTGGACACGCATGACCTGGTGGACAATCACTCCGGCAAACGTCCGGAGCGTGAGATGCGCGCCCGCCAGATTCTGGTGCTTGCAGGCAATTACTTCAGCAGCCGGTTTTACCATCTGCTGTCGCAGGCCGGACAGATCGAGATGGTCCGGCGGATCAGCAACGCGGTGTGCGAGGTCAACCGGTTGAAGATGAACCTCTATACGCGCATGAAGCAGCGCAAGGTGACGGCCGATGAATACATCGGCATCCACACCGAGCTCAAGACCGGTCTCTTCGAACTGTTCGGCAGCCTGCTGGACGAGCGCTTGTCGGCGCTCTATCCGGATCTGTTGCGCGGGTTTACCCGCTGCGAGGTCGTACTGAACGAACTCGAACGTGTGGAATCGCCCGGTCAGTTTGAAGGCAGCTGGGGATACTGGCGCATCATGCAGGACGGCACCGAGGACGAGCGCCGGCAGCTTGCGCAGCATCCCCGGGAAGAAGGGCTGATCCGTCAGTTGATCGCCAAATACAATCTGCGCGCCCAGCTGACCGAATTGCTTCGCCAGTCCATTGCGCAGGTGCAGGCTGTTCTCCGGCTCCTGGACTCGGACAAGCTGGCAGCCGAACTGGCGCAGATCGGCAGAAAGCTGCATCCATCCTTTGCCTTGCAGCACGCCGTGACGAACGAGACGAGGTGAAGGACTTGGAAGACAAGACGAAGGAACAGTACGTTCACGAAGTGTTCCAGAGCATCGCGCCGAAGTACGACAGGATGAACGACATCATCAGCTTCCGCCGCCACAAGGCGTGGCGGGCGTTCGCGATGCGGCGCATGAGCGTCAGGCCCGGCACGTCGGCCGTCGATCTGTGCTGCGGCACGTGCGATTGGACGATCGCGCTGGCCCGGGCCGGAGCCGCCCGCGTCGTCGGGCTTGATTTCAGCGAAGCGATGCTGGAGATCGGCCGGCGCAAGGTTGAACAGTCCGGGCTGGCCGGCCGGATCGAACTGCATCACGGGAACGCAATGGCGCTCCCGTTCGAGGACAACGCGTTCGATTACGCGACGATCGGATTCGGGCTCCGGAACGTGCCGGATCTTCGCCAGGTGCTGCGGGAGATGACCCGCGTCGTGAAGCCCGGCGGGCTGGTCGTCAGCCTGGATGCCTCGAAGCCGACCTGGCAGCCGTTCAAGGCGTTGTACGATCTCTATTTTCAGCATTTGATGCCCCTCCTGGGGAAAATATTCGCCAGCCGCTACCAGCAGTACAAATGGCTGCCCGAATCGCTGTCCCAATTCCCCGGAAGGCATGAACTGGCGGAGATTTTCCGCGAGGTCGGGCTTGTGGAGGTGCAGGCTTACCCGCTGTCGGGCGGCGTGGCCGCACTGCATATCGGCGTGAAACGGGGCGGAAAGGCATGATTCGCAAGATGCGCATTTTCCTCGAGATGATCAAGTTTGAACATTCGCTCTTCGCGCTACCCTTCGCGTTCGTCGGCGCCATCCTCGGCGCCGTCATGATGCTGGACCGGCTTCCGACCTGGAGCGAGATCGGCTGGGTCACCGTCGCGATGGTCGGCGCGCGCAGCGCGGCCATGGGGCTCAACCGGCTGATCGACCGGGCGATCGATGCGCGCAATCCGCGTACGGCGGGCCGCGCCATCCCCGCCGGGCTGCTCGGCATCCGCGAAGTGGTCGTCTTCATCATCGTATCGTTCGCGCTGCTGTTCCTCGCGGCGTTCCGGCTGAATCCGCTGGTCGTCAAGCTGCTGCCGATCGCCGTTTTCGCACTGGTATTTTATCATTATACAAAACGATTCACCTGGCTCTGCCATCTGTTCCTCGGGTTCACGATTGCGCTCGGTCCCCTTGGAGGCTGGCTGGCGGTTACGGGAGAAGCGAGCCCGGCGGCCTATCTGTTGTATGTGTCCGTCGCCTTCTGGACCGCGGGTTTCGATATCGTTTACGCCTGCCAGGATGCGGAGTACGACCGGGAGGCGAAGCTGCATTCGATTCCGGCCCGTTTCGGCGTCCGGAACGCGCTGCTCATCGCGCGGCTCTTCCATATCGTCCCGGCCTTCGGGTTTCTCACGCTGTTCTGGATGACGGATCTCAGCTTCGGCTACCTGGCTGGCGCCCTGATCTCGCTCGGCATTCTGGCGTACCAGCATATGCTGGTCAAGCCGGAAGACCTGAGCCGCGTCAACATCGCCTTTTTCTCGATGAACGGCACGCTGAGCGTCGTCCTGTTTGCGTTCACATTGTTTGATCTGGTGGTGCTTCGCAAGTGGTGAGCGGGATAGCGGAAAGCGGACGTCCGCGCAGATGGGTGGTCGGCATGACGGGAGCAAGCGGATGCGCGTACGGCATCCGGCTGATCGAGACGCTGCTCGCCGGCGGCTTCGAAGTGCATCTCGTCATCTCGGATGCGGGCTGGAGAGTGCTGCGCGAGGAGGCCGGATGGGACTCGGCCCGGCGCGCGGAGGAACTGGACCGCCGGTTCGGCGGCGCGCTGACGGACGGCCGCATGCGCTACTATCCTACCGCCGATGTTGGCGCGAACGTTGCCAGCGGATCGTTCCGCACCGAAGGGATGGTGATCGCGCCGTGCTCGATGGGGACGTTGTCGGCCATCGCGAACGGCGCCTCGGACAATCTGGTTGAACGCGCGGCGGATGTCGCCCTGAAGGAAGGGCGCAGGCTGCTGCTCATGCCGCGCGAATCGCCGCTCCATGCGATCCACCTTGAGAACATGCTGAAGCTGGCGAGGCTCGGCGTCCGGATCGTTCCTGCGATGCCGGCTTTTTACTACCATCCGGCTTCGATCCGTGATATGATCGATTTTATGGTCGGCAAACTGCTGGACAACATGGGAATCGACCACGACTTGTACAGACGATGGGGAGATGACGGACATGGCGGCGGAGCGCGAGATCACGGTAGGCCGGATTGATTATGCCAATATCTGGCCGATCTTCGACCGCTTCGAAGACTGCCTGGCCGAGACGGGCGTCCGGAATGTGCGCGTCGCGAAAGGCGTGCCGGCGACGCTGAACCGCGCGCTGTCCGAAGGGACGATCGACATCGCCGCTATCTCGTCGTTCGCCTACGGACAACGGTTTGACGAGTATGAGCTTTTGCCCGAATTGTCCGTCAGCGCGGACGGTGAAGTGATGTCCGTCCTGCTGTTCCTGAAGCGGCCGCTCGAGGAAGCGCTGCGCGGGCGGATCGCGGTGACGACGGCCTCCGCGACTTCGGTCAACCTGCTCCGCATCGTGATGCAGGGCCGGTACGGCCGCTGCCCCGAGCTGATCGCCATGGAACCGGATTTGGAGGCGATGCTGGAGCGTGCGGACGGCGCGCTGCTCATCGGCGATCCGGCGATCCGGGCTTCCTGGCGGCCCGGTCCGGGCATTGAAGTGCTGGATGCGGCGCGCATGTGGAAGGAATGGACCGGGCTCGGCATGACGTTCGCGGTGTTCGCCGTTCGCAGGGAAGCCGCGCGGGAGGCGCCCGAGACGGTCCGCCGCGTCTACGAAGCGCTGGCCGAGAGCAAACGGCGCGCGCTCGCCGACATCGAGGGACTCTCGCGCAAGGCGGCCGGGCGGTTCGGCGGCGGGGAAGACTACTGGGAGCGGTATTTCCGCACGCTGCGATACGGGTTCGGTCCTCAGGAACAGGAAGGACTGAGCTATTATTACGACTGCGCGTTCCGGATGGGGCTGCTTGAGCGGCGGGTCGCTCCGGCGACGTGGCCGGATCACGCAGCGGCACGGGTGAATGAATGAAACTGACCGATCTGTATGCAAGCCTGGAGAACGATCTGAACGTAATCGAACAAGAGCTTGAAAGCAGCGTGACGAGCGACCACGCGCTGCTCAGCGAAGCAGCCGTTCATCTGCTCAAGGCGGGCGGCAAGCGGATCCGTCCCGCCATTGTCCTGCTCGCGGGCAAATTCGGCGATTATCGTCTCGACGTGCTGAAGAAAGTGGCGGTTCCGCTGGAATTGATCCATATGGCGTCGCTCGTCCACGACGACGTGATCGACGACGCGGATACGCGGCGCGGCCAGCTGACCGTCAAGTCCAAGTGGGACAACCGGATCGCGATGTACACCGGCGACTATATTTATGCGAAAGCGCTCACGATCATCGCCGAGCTGAACGATCCGGTGCTCCACCAGGCACTGTCGCGGGCGATCGTGCAGATGTGCATCGGCGAAATGGAGCAGATCCGCGACTTTTTCAACACCAGGCAGACGGTGCGCCAATATTTGCTGCGCATCCGCCGCAAGACCGCGCTGCTCATCGCAATCAGCTGCCAGCTCGGCGCGGCGGCGGCCGGCACGCCGCCGGCGGTGTACAACCGGCTGTACCGCTACGGCTACAACGTCGGCATGGCGTTCCAGATCCGCGATGACCTGCTTGATCTGCTCGGCACGGAGCGGCAGCTCGGCAAACCGCCGGGTTCGGACATCCGGCAGGGCAACATGACGCTGCCGGTCCTGCTCGCGCTTCGGGACACCGCGGTGAAGGACGAATTGCTGCGCGAGATTGAACGGATCCGCGGATCGGACGGCCAGGCGGACTGCACGCGCGCCATCGAGCTGATCCGCGCCAGCCGGGGCATTGAGGAAGCGGACCGGCTTGCCGCACGGTACATCGACAAAGCGGTCGGTTTGCTGGAGGGACTGCCGGATATTCCGGCGCGAAGCACGCTGAATGACATCGCGCGGTTCGTCGGCAAGCGAAATTATTGAAGTCCGGGCATATGGCCCGGCCGGATGGGGGATGGGAAGGATGGAACGGACGTTTCTGATGATCAAGCCGGACGGCGTGCAGCGAGGCCTGATCGGGGAGATCGTGTCGCGGTTCGAACGCAAAGGGCTCAAGCTCGTCGCGGCGAAATTCATGCGCGTATCCGAAGAATTGGCCGAAAAGCATTATGCGGAACACGTCGGCAAAGATTTCTACCCGCCGCTGATCCGCTTCATCACGTCGGGTCCGGTGTTCGCAATGGTATGGGAAGGCGACAACGCCGTTGCCCTGACCCGCGCCATGATCGGCAAGACGAACGCCGTGGAGGCGGCGCCGGGAACGATTCGGTCGGATTATGCGGTACATACGAACTTCAATCTCATCCACGGTTCGGACTCGCCGGAGAACGCCGAGCGCGAAATCGCGAACTTCTTCCGCCCGGAAGAGCTGGTCGATTACGAACTGACAATCCAGCGCTGGATTTGACCGAGGCGCGGCAGGGTGGGACGTCATGGAAGATGCGGATTTCGCGCTGTTCATCCGGCAAGTGAAGCAGAAGACGAACATCGATCTGTCGCAATACAAGGAAACGCAGATGAAGCGGCGGCTGACGACGCTGCGGCTGAAGCACGGCTACGGCACGTTCGCATCTTACTGGGAAGCGCTGCAGCGCGATGAACGGCTTATGAACGAGTTTCTTGACCGGATGACGATCAACGTGTCCGAGTTCTGGCGCAACGCGAATCGCTGGGCGGTCCTGGAAGAGCGTTTCATCCCGGCGATGTTGAGGGAAGGCCGGACGCTGCGCATCTGGAGCGCCGCCTGCTCGACGGGGGAAGAGCCTTATACGGTCGCGATGATTCTTGATCGGCTCGGCGCCCTGGCGCGCGCGGACATTCTGGCCACCGACATCGACGCGAACGTGATCGAGAAGGCGAAGAACGGGCTGTACCCCGATCGATCGCTCAAGGAAGTGCCCGACGCATACCGGAGGGCTTATTTCACCGCGGCGGGCGAAGGCTATCGGGTGTCGGACAAGCTGATCCGCGCCGTCCGCTTCAAGCAGCACAATCTGCTGCACGATCCGTTCGGCTCCGACTACGATCTGATTGTTTGCCGCAACGTCATGATCTATTTCACGGAAGAAGCGAAGCACGAATTGTACCACAAGTTCGCAAAGGCGCTCAGACCGGGCGGACTGCTGTTCGTCGGCAGCACGGAGCAGATTTTCACGCCGACCCAATACGGTCTGGAATCGACGGAGACTTTCTTCTATCGGCGCAAGCCGGAGCATGTATAGCCGCTGTCCATCTTTCCCATACTGACGATATCCGACATTTTTGGAGGGTTGGAATGGACAAGCGTGTGGTGATCACCGCCTACAAGCGCGGGTGGATTACGATCCAGGAATGCGCGCAGATCCTCGGGCTGGACGCCGCTCAGATCGCAGGCATCCTGAGCGCCGAGCGGGAGGCCGGGAGCCGCCGTACAGTCTTGCGGCCTACGCGCCATGCTCACGGTTGAAGTCCATCGCATATTCGACGGGCCGGCTTGCGGACAAGCCGGCCCCTTGTCATGTTTCAAGGCTGACGGAGGCGTCCCGGCGATTCCTTGTCAAAAGAACGGGCGCTATACTATAATGAGCGAAGGCAACGAGCAGTAGAACCGGAAGTGATGGAAGAATTGCGCGGCATGGACGGCCGCTGGGGGGAAACGGATGAGTCTCAGGTATTTGACGGCAGGCGAGACGCACGGGCCGCAGCTGACGGCCATTGTCGAAGGTCTGCCGAGCAATCTGAAAATTGATTTCGACGAGTTGAATTTTCAACTGCAGCGCCGCCAGAAAGGCCACGGCCGCGGCAGGCGGATGCAGATCGAGCAGGACACGGCGAAGATCGTCGGCGGGGTGCGCCACGGCCGCACGACCGGCGCGCCGGTCGCGATCGTCATCGAAAACAACGACTGGAAACATTGGACGACCGTCATGAACGTGGAGCCGATCGAAGGTTCCGACGAGACGAAGCGTCGTGTTCACCGTCCGCGTCCCGGCCACGCGGACTTGAACGGCGGGCTGAAGTACAACCTGCGCGACCTGCGCAATGTGCTCGAACGCTCGAGCGCCCGCGAGACGGCGGCACGCGTCGCCGTCGGCGCGCTGGCCCGGCAGCTTCTGGCCGAGTTCGGCATCAAGGTCGGCGGACAGGTCATCCGCATCGGCGAGATCGAAGCGCCGAAGCACAATCTTCCGCTCGACGAGATCATCCGGCTTACGGAAGAATCGCCGGTCCGCGTCGTGGACAAGGAGACAGAGGCGAAAATGATGGCCCATATCGACCAGGTCAAACAGGAAGGCGATTCCATCGGCGGCATCGTCGAATGCATCGTCGAAGGTGTGCCCGTAGGCCTCGGCAGCCACGTGCAATGGGACCGGAAGCTGGACGGCCGGATCGCGCAGGCGGTCGTGTCGATCAACGCCTTCAAGGGCTGCGAGATCGGCATCGGCTTCGAGGCGGCCAGGCTGCGCGGATCGCAGGTTCACGATGAGATCATGTATGAGGAAGGCCGCGGCTTCTACCGGGCGACGAACCGGGCGGGCGGCATCGAAGGCGGCATGACGACCGGCGAGGCGATCGTCGTGCGCGGCGTCATGAAGCCGATTCCGACGCTCTACAAACCGCTGCGCAGCGTCGACATCGACACGAAGGAACCGTTCACCGCCCAGGTCGAACGTTCCGACAGCTGCGCGGTGCCCGCCGCCAGCGTCGTCATGGAACATGTGGTGGCCTGGGAAGTGGCGAAGGCGTTCCTCGAGAAGTTCGGCGGCGATTCGATTGAAGAAATCCGCGCCAACCTGGACAACTATCTGAAGCAGGTGGGGGCTTACTGATGCGGGAACTGACGGTGCAGCTTGGCGAGCGGTCCTACCCGATCTACATCGGCGAAGGACTGCTTGACCAGGCGGCCTTTTATTTCGACAAGCACGGCATCGGCAAGCAGTCGCCGCTGCTCATCGTGACGGACGAACAGGTGGGTCGGCTGTATCTGGACAAGCTGGAGTCGGGGCTTCGGGCTGCGGGCTATCGAACCGTCAGCGCCGTCGTTCCCGCGGGCGAACAGGCGAAATCGCTTTCGCAGTTCGAGGAACTGATCACAATCGCCCTCAAAGCCGGACTTGACCGCAAATCGGCGATCATCGCGCTTGGCGGCGGCGTCGTCGGCGATCTGGCCGGCTATGCGGCGGCCGCTTACATGCGCGGCATCCGGTTCATTCAGATGCCGACGACGATCCTCGCCCATGACAGCAGCGTCGGCGGCAAGGTCGCGGTCAATCATCCGCTCGCGAAAAACATCATCGGCGCGTTCCACCAGCCGGCGATGGTGCTGTACGATCTGGAGACGCTCCGCACGCTGCCGCCGCGCGAAGTGAGCAGCGGCCTCGCGGAAGTGGTGAAGCACGGGCTGATCCGAAGCGCCGAGTTTGTCGCCTGGATCGACGAGAATGCGGACAAGCTGCGCGCGCTTGATCCGGAAGCGCTCGGATACGCGCTGTATTTCGGCTGCCGCGTGAAAGCGGAAATCGTGTCGCAGGACGAGCGGGAGAACGATCTGCGCGCCATTCTCAACCTCGGCCACACGATCGGCCACGCGCTCGAGGCGGTGGGCGGATACGGCGAGCTGCTGCACGGCGAAGCGATCGCGATCGGCATGGTCGGCGCGGCGCGCATCGGCGTGGAGCTCGGCGCGCCGCGGGAAGTGTACGAGGTGACGAAGCGGGTGCTGGCGAAATGCGGGCTGCCGGTCCGGCTGCCGGCGCATTTCGATACCGACGCGATCATGGACGCCATGCGGCATGACAAGAAATTCAAGGAAGGCCGGATGGTGTTCATCGTTCCGACGGCGATCGGAGACGTCGTCATCGACAAGAACATGTCCGCGGAGCGGGTGCGCCGCATCGTGGAGCAGCTGAAAGAGGAGGAACAGGCGCAATGAGCGTGCGGGGAATCCGCGGAGCGACGACAGTCGAGGCGAACGAGGAGCAGGTCATTCTCGAAGCGACGGCGGAACTTTTTCAGCAATTGGTGGATGCCAACGGCATCGTTCCGGAGGATATCGCCAGCATTATCATCACGGTTACTCAGGATCTGGATGCGGCGTTTCCGGCCCGCGCCATCCGGGAGCTGCCCGGCTGGGATCTGGTGCCGCTTATGTGTGCGCTGGAAGTGTCGGTCAAGGGGAGCCTGGAGAAATGCATCCGGCTCATGGTGCACGTGAACACGGACAAACGGCAGGACGAAATCCGCCACATTTTCCTCGGCCGGGCGCGCACGCTTCGTCCGGATCTCGCGGAGAAGGAATAATTCTTCGTCAAACATCAGGTCAGCCTGCATGCGGGCTGGCCTCATTTCTTGCGTGATGAAACGATTAAGACCGGTTTCGGGTTGACGAGGACTTCAGGATTCGGTATAGTGAAGATATTCTCCGCGCAGCCGGAGGGCTGGCGCGGACGAAGACGAGACGAGCTGAGCATTGGATGAGATGAGACGAGACGAGGGCGAACTTGCGGCCGCTGCGCATGCAGCAGGTCTTTGTGCGGCATGTCCCGGGGACTGCCCGGTTGGCTGCTGTCATATCGTCTGTCAACGCATTCCAGGCTCCTGCCGTCAGCAGGAGCTTTTTTGATGCCCGCCGTGTCCGTCAGGCTCGCGCACAGCTCTGCCGGCGGAATCGGTGCAGCCGATTGCTCTGCATGAGGAGGAGTAAGCATGTCCCGCGAACTTCAGGAAGTCATCCGCCTGGCGTCAACGTACAATCTCATTCCGATCGTCCGCAGCGTCATGGCCGACACGGAGACGCCGATCCGGCTGTTCCAGCATTTCGCAGGCGAAAAGCGCGCGTTTCTGCTGGAGAGCGTGGAAGGCGGCATCAAATGGGCGCGCTATTCGTACATCGGCACCGATCCGTTCATGGTCATCCGCGGCAAAAACGGCCGCATGACGATCGAGAAGAACGGAAAGATCGAAGTTCACGAGGGCAAGCCGCTCGAACTGCTCAAGGCGCACCTCCGTACGTACCGAAGTCCGGCGCTGCCCGAACTGCCGTCGTTCACCGGCGGAGCGATCGGATTTTTCGGCTATGATCTGCTTCAATATTACGAACGGCTGCCCGCGCACCAGGTCGACGATCTGCAAATGGACGACCTGCAGTTCATGTTCTGCGACCAGCTCATCGTGTTCGATCATTTCAAGCAGCAGATTCAGATCGTTGCGAACGTGCATGTGCAGGACGGTGCGACCGACCGGGACATCGAGGCGGCGTACAAAGAGACAAACCGGAAGATCGACGCGCTCATCGAACGGCTGCGGCAGCCGCTGCCGAAGCCGATTCTGGCCGGTGTGACGCCGCCGGAGAGTCCCGAGCTCGGCGAGATCCGCTCCAATGTGACGAAAGAGGCGTTCATGGCGAACGTGGAGCGGGCGAAGGAATACATCCGGGCGGGCGACATTTTCCAGGTCGTGCTGTCCCAGCGGTTCAGCATCGAAACCGACGTCGATCCGCTGCACGTCTACCGGGTGCTGCGCACGATGAACCCGTCGCCGTATCTGTACTATCTGAAGCTGGACGACGAGACCATCGTCGGCGCGTCGCCGGAAGCGCTGGTGAAGGTGGATGGCCGCAAGGTCGAGACGCGGCCGATCGCCGGCACGCGGCCGCGCGGCAAGACGCCGGAAGAAGATCTGGCGCTTGAGCGCGAACTGCTCGCCGACGAGAAGGAGCGGGCGGAGCATCTGATGCTGGTCGACCTCGGCCGCAACGACATCGGCCGCGTCGCCGAATTCGGCACAGTCAAGGTTGACGCGTATATGGAGATCGAGCGGTATTCGCATGTCATGCACATCGTCTCGAATGTGTCCGGCATGCTTAGGGAAGATAAAGATTTCTTCGACGCGTTCGTCTCCTGCATGCCGGCGGGCACCGTCTCCGGCGCGCCGAAGCTCAGGGCGATGGAGATCATCGCCGAGCTCGAGCGCGAAGCGCGGGGCGCCTACGCGGGAGCGATCGGTTATCTCGGCTTCGCGGGCAGCCTGAACACGTGCATCACGATCCGGACGATCGTGTTCAAGCACGGCAAAGCATATGTGCAGGCCGGCGCCGGCATCGTCTGGGACTCGGTGCCGGAGAACGAATACCAGGAGACGGTGAACAAGGCGATGGCGCTGCTGAAGGCGATCCGCACGGCGGAAGCCGCGTTCCCGGCGAAGGGACCGGCAGGGGCGGTTGCGGTTGCGCCGAATCTCGATTACGCGTGATGACGGGCATGGAAGGGAGAGGTTGAACATGGAACAGGCGGTTACGGGAATGACAATGCAGGAGGCGCTCGCGCATCTCATCGCGGGCAACGATCTGACGCGCGAGCAGGCGGAAGACGTGATGAACCGGATCATGGACGGCGAAGCGACCCCGGCCCAGATCGCAGGCGTGCTGACGGCGCTCCGGATGAAAGGCGAGACGGTTGACGAGATCGCCGGTTTTGCGAAAATTATGCGTGAGAAATCGAACCGGGTGCAGACGGCCCAGGACGGGCTGCTTGACACGTGCGGCACCGGCGGGTCGGGCATCCACAAGTTCAATGTCTCGACGTCGTCCGCGATCATCGCGGCGGCGGCAGGCGTTCGCGTGGCGAAGCACGGCAACCGGGCGATGTCCGGCAAAGCGGGCAGCGCCGACGTGCTGGAAGCGCTCGGCGTCAACATTCGTCTGACGCCCGAACAGGCGGCGGAATGTCTGGCCGAGACGGGCATCTGTTTCATGTTCGCGCAGTTGTTCCACCCGTCCATGAAACATGCGGCGGGACCGCGCCGGGAGCTCGGCGTCCGTACCATCTTCAACATGCTCGGCCCGCTGACGAACCCGGCGGGCGCCGACCGGCAGCTGCTCGGGCTGTACGATCGGACGAAGACGGAGACGATCGCCGAAGTGCTGCGTCAGCTCGGGATCAGGCGGGCGCTCGTCGTCGGCAGTTTCGAAGGACTGGACGAGATCAGCATTTCGCAGGATACGCAGGTGTCGGAGCTGAAGGACGGCGTAATCCGGACTTACGTGCTGACGCCGGAAGCGCTCGGCCTTGAGCGCCGTCCGCTCAGCGAAGTCGTCGGCGGCTCGCCGGAGGAGAATGCGGCGATCGTCCGCCGCATCTTCGCGGGCGAGGAGCGCGGCGCCTATCGGGACATCGTGCTGGCGAACGCCGGAGCCTGCATCTACCTCGGCGGCAAAGCGGAGACGCTCCAGGCGGGCGTCGAAACGGCCGCTGCCGTCATCGACTCCGGCGCGGCCGAGTCGAAGCTGCACGAACTGATCCGGAAGACGGGGGAATTCGCACATGTATCTTGATCGCATCGTTGCCGTGAAGCGCGGCGAGGTTGAGGAATTGAAGGTGCAGCTGAATACGGCCGAAGCGGAGCGCCGCATCGCGGCGCTGCCGCCTTGCCGCGGCTTCAGGCGCGCGCTTGCGGAAGGCCGGCGGCGGGAAATCGGCCTGATTGCGGAAGTGAAGAAAGCATCGCCGTCGAAGGGGCTGATCCGCGAAGATTTCCATCCGGTCGGGCTTGCCCGCGGCTACGCGGCAGCGGGAGCGGACTGTCTGTCCGTTCTGACGGACCGCCAATTCTTCCAGGGGGCGAACGACTATCTGACCCGGATCCGCGATGCCGTCAGCCTGCCGCTGCTGCGCAAAGATTTCACCATCGATCCGCTGCAGATCTACGAAGCGCGGCTGATCGGCGCGGACGCCATCCTGCTCATCGCGGCGATCCTGACGCCGGACGAGCTCAAGACTTATTACCGGCTTGCGAAAGACCTCGGCATGGATGCGCTGGTGGAAGTTCATGACCGGCGGGAGATGGAAACGGTACTGGACCTCGGCATCGCGGAGCTCGTCGGCATCAACAACCGCGATCTGCGCACGTTCGTGACGGATCTGAAGACGACGGAAGAGCTGGCCCGGCTCGTGCCGGATGACGCGACGCTCGTCAGCGAGAGCGGCATTTCGTCGCCGGACGACATCCGGCGGGTGCGGGAAGCGGGGGCGCGCGCCGTGCTGATCGGCGAGCATTTCATGCGCCAGCCGGATGTCGGTGAAGCGGTCCTCGCGCTGATGGAGCCGATCGCGCGATGAGCACGCGGATCAAAATCTGCGGACTTCGGGACGCGGAGACGATCCGCGCCATGGACGGTCTGCCGATCCACGAGGTCGGCTTCGTGTTCGCGAAGAGCCGGCGCCAGGTCACGGCTGAAGCGGCGGTGGAACTGATCCGCGCGGCGCGTTCGCTGCGCTGCGCGGATGGCATGCCGCCGCGGACGGTCGGCGTCTTCGTCGACCCCGAGCCGGAGGCGCTGCGCGATGTGCTGCGGGCGGCGCCGCTCGACATCGTGCAGCTCCACGGCTCGGAGACGCCGGAATATTGCCGGCGGATCCGCTCGGAGCTCGGCGTCCGCGTATGGAAAGTGTTCGCCATCCGCGGCGGAGACGCCCCCGCGGCCGAGCGGATCGCGCCCTACGCGGGCGCCATCGACGCCGCCTTGATCGACACCGCCGGCGGCGGCACCGGGTCGGTGTTCGACTGGCGGCTCGTCACCGATTACAAGGCGGCGGCCGGGGCCATCGGGGTGCCGCTCTACGTCGCGGGCGGTCTGAACGAACGGAACGTCAGGGAATTGATCGACGCCCACGAACCGGACGGCGTCGACGTGTCAAGCGGCGTCGAGACGGACGGCGTGAAAGACCCGGTCAAAATACGAAGCTTCGTTGGAAGGGTGGCAGAAGGATGAATCAGTTGCCGGACCAGCACGGCCGCTTCGGCCGTTTCGGCGGCCGCTATGTGCCGGAGACATTGATGAACGCATTGCTCGAGCTCGAAGAAGCATATCTGAAGTTTTCGAAGGATTCCGTGTTTTTAGCCGAACTGGACGGGCTGCTCAGGCAATATTCGGGCAGGCCGACGCCGCTCTATTACGCCGGCCGGTTGACGGAGCGCCTCGGCGGAGCCAAGGTTTATCTGAAACGCGAAGACCTGAACCATACGGGGGCGCACAAGATCAACAACGCACTCGGACAGGGGCTGCTCGCGAAGCGGATGGGCAAGACGAAGATCATCGCCGAGACGGGCGCCGGCCAGCACGGCGTCGCGTCGGCGACGGTCGCCGCGCTACTCGGTCTCGAGTGCAAAGTGTTCATGGGCGAAGAAGACATGAAGCGGCAGGAACTGAACGTCTTCCGGATGCGCCTGCTCGGCGCGGAAGTGGTGCCGGTGACAAGCGGCACGCGGACGCTGAAGGACGCGTGCAACGAGACGCTGCGCTACTGGGTCAGCCATGTCGAAGATACCTATTATATTCTCGGCTCCGCCACCGGACCGCACCCGTACCCGATGATGGTGCGCGACTTCCAGCGCGTGATCGGCGTCGAGGCGCGGGAGCAGATTCTCGCGGCGGAAGGCCGGCTACCGGATGTTATCGTGGCGGCCGTCGGCGGCGGCAGCAACGCGATCGGCATTTTCCATCCGTTCCTGGAGGACAGGGACGTGAAGCTGATCGGCGTGGAAGCGGGCGGCCGCGGAATCGATACGGACGAGCATGCGGCCACGCTGACGAAGGGCCGCCAGGGCGTGTTCCAGGGCTCGTTCAGCTACGTGCTGCAGGATGAATACGGCCAGGTGCTGCCGGCGCACTCGATCTCGGCCGGCCTCGACTATCCCGGAATCGGTCCGGAACATTCTTATCTGAAAGATGCCGGACGGGCCGAGTACGTGCCGATCACCGACGCCGAAGCGCTTGAAGCACTTCAGGTGCTGTCGGCTTCGGAAGGCATCATTCCCGCGCTCGAATCGGCGCATGCGGTCGCGCACGCCATCAAGCTGGCGCCGACGCTCCCGAAGGACGCGATCGTGATCGTCAATCTGTCCGGCCGGGGAGACAAGGACGTGGAATCGATCATGACGTATCTGAAGGGGGAAAACCGGTGAACCGCATTGACGCGACATTCGAGAGACTGCGCCGGGAAGGGAAGTCGGCGCTCATCCCGTTCCTGACGATCGGCGACCCGGATCTGGCCGCATCCGCGGAACTGATCGCCGTCTGCGCCGCGGCCGGAGCGGACATGATCGAGCTCGGCGTGCCGTATTCCGATCCGCTAGCGGACGGCCCGGTCATTCAACGGGCATCCGAGCGCGCGCTGCAAAACCGCGTGACGCTGGAGGACGTCGTCCGCACCGCCGCGGAAGCGCGCAGGCTGGGAGCGGATATTCCTTATATTTTGTTTTCCTATTATAATCCGGTGCTCCAGTACGGGCTCGACCGCTTCTTCAAGCTGCTTGAAGAACATGACATCAGCGGACTTATCGTGCCGGACCTGCCGCTGGAGGAAGACGGGGAATTGCGCGACCGGGCGGAAGCGGCGGGCATCCACCTCATTCCGCTTGTCGCGCCGACATCCCACGAGCGGATTGCCCGGATCGTCGCAAGGGCGCGCGGTTTCGTTTACTGCGTCTCTTCGCTCGGCGTAACGGGCATGCGGTCCGAGTTCCATGCAACCATAGACGATTTTCTCGCCGCCGTGCGGAACGCTTCGCCGGTGCCGATCTGCGTCGGATTCGGCATTTCGAGCCGGGAACAGGTGCTCAGGTTCGAAGGGAAGACGGACGGCGTCATCGTCGGCAGCGCAATCGTGCGCAAGATCGAAGAAGCGCTGCCGCTCCTGCGGGATCCCGGGAAGCGGGCCGAGGGCGTGCGACAGGTGGAACAATTCATCCGCTCCCTGCGCGTGTGATCACTTGCCGATTGCCGGCGGATGTGCGACAATTTGTTCTATGACAAGCGTGCGAAACGGCCGGTCCGGGAAGGCGTGCCGTCCGTTTTGCTTATACCCAATCATGAGGTGAACCGCTGTGCAGCCCAAAAGCAATATCGTTCATCTGCCGGTCTATCAGCCGGGCAAGCCGATTGAAGAAGTGAAGCGGGAGCTCGGCCTGACGGAAGTGATCAAGCTTGCGTCGAACGAGAACCCGTTCGGTTGTTCCGAGGCGGCGAAGCAAGCCATCGTGGGTGAATTGGCCAACACGAGCCTGTATCCCGACGGCGCGGCCGTCGCCCTGACGGAGGCGCTGGCCGGGCATCTCGGCGTCGGCAAGGATCAAATCATCTTCGGGGCAGGGTCGGACGAAGTGATTCTGATGATTGCCCGCGCATTCCTCGTGCCGGGCGACGAGACGATCATGGCCGACGAGACGTTCCCGCAATACAAGCACAACGCGGAGATCGAAGGCGCGAAGATCATCGAGGTGCCGCTGAAGGACGGCCGCCACGACCTGTCCGCCATGCTGGCGAAGGTGACGGACAAGACGAAGATCGTCTGGATTTGCAACCCGAACAATCCGACGGGCACCATTGTGACGAAGGACGAACTGGATGCATTCATGGCGAAGGTGCCGGCGCATGTGCTCGTCGTGCTGGATGAAGCGTACTGCGAATATATCGACGATCCGGCCTATCCGGACGGCATCGAATATGTGAAGCGCTATCCGAACGTGGTGTCGCTCCGCACGTTCTCGAAAATCTACGGACTCGCCTCGCTCCGGATCGGATACGGCATCGGCCGGCCGGAGATCATCCGTTACATCAATCAGGTGCGCGAGCCGTTCAATACGACGCGCTATGCCCAAGCTGCTGCGAAGGCCGCCCTCGAAGACAAGGCCTTCATCGAGGAATGCAAGCGGCGGAACGCCGAAGGGCTCGCCTATCTGAAGGCCGAGTTCGACCGGCTCGGTCTGCGCTACTTCGAACCGTACGGCAATTTCGTCATGTTCGATGCGGGACGGCCTTCGCAGACGGTGTTCGATGCGTTGCTGCGCAAAGGGATCATTTCGCGTGCGCGCTGGACGCATTACCCGACGCATATCCGCATCACGGTGGGCAGCACCGAACAGAACCGCAAGTTCATCGAGACGCTGGAACAGGTGCTGCAGGAATTGGCGGTGCAGATCTGACTCCATGACCAAGATCGCGATATTCGGCGTCGGACTCATCGGCGGTTCGCTTGCGCTCTGCTTCAAGGGAAAACCCGGCCTGCACGTCACCGGGCATTCTCATCGCCAATCCTCGATCGAAAGATATCTTGCCCGAGGCGTCGTCGATGCGGCGACGACGTCGATGGAAGAGGCGGCGGCTGACGCGGATTTCATTTTTCTGTGCGTGCCGGTCGGCAACCTGGAAGACTATCTCCGCCGGCTGGCCGCCATGAAGCTGAAACCCGGCTGCATCATCACGGACGTCGGCAGCACGAAATCGTCGGTCGCCGCCTGCGCACGATCGCTGGACTTCGGCGACGCGGTGTTCATCGGCGGCCATCCGATGGCGGGCAAGGAGAAATCCGGCGTCGAGGCGGCCACATCGCTGCTGTTCGAGAACGCTTATTACGTGCTGACGCCGGAACCCGACACGCCGCAGGAAGCCGTCGACCGGCTGGCCGGGCTGATCCGTCATACGAAAGCGAATATCGTGTTTGTCGATCCCGACGAGCACGACACGATCGTCGGCGCGATCAGCCATCTGCCGCATGTCATTGCCGTGCAGCTCGTGAATCAGATCCGGGCGTACAATGAAACAAATCCGCTCTATTCCGCGCTGGCTGCCGGCGGCTTCCGCGACATCACGCGGATCGCATCGAGCGATCCCGTCATCTGGCGCGATATTCTGATCAACAACCGCGGCGTTCTGATCCGGCTGCTGAAAGAGTGGCAGGAGGGCGTGAGCGGGTTTATCGAGATGCTGGAGCGGATGGATGAACGGAAGGTGGAGGAAGCGTTCCGTACGGCCGGTGAGTTCCGCAGCAGTCTGCCGGAACGGCGCCGGGGCGTCATCGATCCGCTGTACGAATGCTACATCGACGTGCCGGACCATCCGGGCATCATCGGCAAAATCGCGACGGAGCTCGGCAACGAGCGGATCAACATCAGCAACCTGCAAATCATCGAGAGCCGGGAGGACGTGCCGGGCATCTTGCGGCTGTCGTTCCGGACGCAGCCGGATTTCGACCGCGCGGTTCAACTGCTCGCCTCGATGGGATTCGAAGTCAACATGTAAGCGCAAGGCCGAGTCGGAACCGGGCGGGGTTCCCGCGCTCGGCTTGCCGGCCGCCTGAAGGGCGCAAAAATGTTGTAAACGCATACTTGACATTTTGAAAACGGATACATATACTGAAGATACAGTATGGTTTCTCTCCACTCCTATCCAAATTCTTGCACCCATCGTGCAGCCACCCGGAAGGGTGGTCTTTTTTTGTTTGACGGATTGTCAAGCTAAATGCGACAGCTCATCCATGAATGCTTCGTAAGCAGATTTCCAGTTCAGGCATTTTCGAGGGCGGTTGTTGATGAGGCGAACAGCCCTCGCAAGCTCCTCGTCTGTAACAATGGCGAAATCGTGTCCTTTAGGAAAGAACTCTCGCAACAGGCCATTGGCATTCTCATTGGAACCACGTTGCCATGATGAGTAGGGATCTGCGAAGTAGACCTTGATGGCATGCGCATGTTCAAGTTCGGTATAACAAGCAAATTCTT
>NZ_QEWA01000021.1:0-64090 GCF_003390775.1 Thermobacillus sp.
TCCATGCGCGGACGACCGCCCTTCGGTTTTGGCGGTTCCTCCGGTAGCAAAGGTTGGATTTTCTCCCACAGTTCATCGGGAATCGAAAAGAGTTGCTTCGGTGCATTTGCCATGACGATCTCCTCCAAGTGCTTCTCTTGAAGGAATTCGACATGTTCCACCGTTTTCCTACTTGCTTATAATGGTTTTCGGATAGGCTCTTAATCGTTGAATCCGAGGGGTTTCCTGCGTAAATCGAGTATTCTCCGGTCGTATTGACTTGCAGGGGAGCCGAACCCTCGCCTCCGGACAGCTTTACATAATAGACAGTATTGTTTGCATGGGACAGAAGGCCGACTTGCAAGTCAGCATCGGTCGGGGTCCAGGACGCATTAATGGTAACAGTTGATCCTTTGCCGATCTTTTGCTTATCAAAAGTGTATGCCTTGCCCGGGCTCAAATTTCCGGTAGCCAGCGGCTCCACATCGCTAAGTTGTGCTGCGGATGCGGCATTGGATTCGGAAACAGCCGGATTGGGGGATTGCAGGCCGTTATGAGGAGTTGCAGCCAAAAATTGAGTTTCGGAACTTTCAAGTATTGAAATGGCGTCGCTGCTTCCCAAGCCATTGACAGTTGAATGGCTTCGAAGTGTCGGGACCGAGTCGGAATTTACGACAGTAACAGGTGCGTCCAGTTCAGACCCATCAGCAGCCGGAAGCTTGTTGAAAAGCTGATCATTGGACGAAACGGAAGCGTAGGCAATTGATGTACCGAACAATGCCATGGTCAAAGTCGTTCCGAGCGCCAACGCCCGAACCCATTTTTTCTTTTTTGACGCTTCCATGTCGAGAATCATGGTCATTCTCCTTTCCAGTTCACTTTTACTTCCGCCGAATGCGGGGTACAACCCGTCCTTCCGATCCACCGTCTGCCACAGCACACGCAGAATTAACTCACAATATCGCCTCTTTTCTTGCATATCCATTGGTTTCACCACCTTTTCGTCACAGGAAAACTCGCAGAACCGGTCTGCATCCCGGCGTGCCATGTATGTAAACGGATTAAACCAATGGATGGCATTAATGAGCAGCAGCAAGAGTTTGACCCAAGGGTCGCGCCGCTTGTAGTGCACCAATTCATGAAGAAAAACATAATGATAATCGTTTGCGTTAAATGGCATGTCCGGCAATACAATGCGAGGCCTCACCCATCCGTAGAGGAAAGGGGTCGTCATGTTCGGCGACAGGTACACGGCGATTTTGCGTTTGATGCCCAGTTGCCGTTTGCATATTTCCAACGCATTGAGCATTTCAGCCTGGCCGGCCGGCCGGCAGGTGCGCATGATGCGCAAATGCAGTTTGCAATACTGGACAATGACTGAACCTGTAAAGACAAGAGTTCCGCCATGCACAGCCAGGGCAGGATGTCATGCCACGGAAACAGGGCATCTTTGAACCATCTTCTCATTGCTTCACCGCAAAGTACGATGCCAATCGCACGCACGTACACATATCTTGCGATTTTGAACCTTTTTAGGACTACAATATGTAGGTCGATTTAAAACTACAACATGTAGAATGGAAATATCAAGCATAAAAATTTAATATTTCCAATTAGATTGTTTATGGCTGGCGGTATGGAACTTCGGTTTTTTTGTGACAGGCTTCACAATATTGCCCGGCAGACGGCGGTACAATTTTTTCAGAAACATGAATGGAAGGCGAGGGGAACGGATTGAAAAAGCAACTCGCGCTGCTCAAGGACGGGGACTGGTCCGTCAATCTCGAGGATGCCTGTTACGAGGAGCATCCCGAAGAAGTGCTGGCGGAAAGCATGGACGCCATTCGACGGACGAAAGCGGGTCATTACGTCAATCTGGTCACGCCCGGCGTGCTGGGTGATCCGAGAGAATGGCTCATTCCCCGGCTGTCCGCGATGGTGAAGGATGCGGATCTTGCGGTTCGGGAAATCCGATATATCGATGAGTGCGGGTGCGGCGGTCATGTCACGCGGGTGTATCGCTGAATCGGAGACAATAAAAAGGCTTCGCCTCCGAAGAAACGGACGGCGGAGCCTTTTCGCCTGCGCCTTGTTTTTTCAAATGATGATGCCGAGCTGTTCTTTCGCCTCCCGCGACATGAAGTCCGGCGACCATCTCGGCTCCCAGACGACGTCGACTTCAATTTCGCGATTCCCCGCATGGGCCATGAGCGCCCTCCTGACTCCGCCGGCGATCGTGTCGTGCATCGGACAGCCGGGTGTCGTGAGCGTCATCCGGATATAGAGCCTTTCGGGTTCCACGCGGATTTCGTAGACGAGGCCGAGATCGACGATGTTGATGCCCAGCTCGGGGTCATAAACCTGCCGCAAAATTTCCCGCACCTCTTCTTCGCGAAGTTCCATTCCGTCCAACCTCCTTTGTTGGTATCCTTAACGGGAGAAGACACGGCCGATCAACAGCATGTATGCGATGGAAAAAATGGAATGCGCCGCGCCGCCGGCAGCGACGATCGGATGGGAATCCGAAAGCAGTCCCGCGAGCGGCAGCAGACCGGAAACGGCCACGGCCGCCAGTCCGGCGCTTACTTTCTTGTCGCTCAAGAGATCGGACATGACCGGGGTGCCGGGTTTGCCCGCCTGGCTGCCGTATTTCCAGGTCCACCACAGAAACGGAACGATCTTCGTCAGGTAGCACAGAATCGTAAACGACACCCAGCCGGCCAGATACACCCAGACCGCCAGCGTGACGGATTTCGTCTGGTACAGCACCTGCGGTTTCCACAGCGCATAGGCCAGCATGGCGATGACCGCGGCGCCGAGCGTGTAGTTGCCATACACGGACCACTGAATGCCCGATCCCGGACTGCGTTTGAAGCGGTGCTTCTGAATCTGGACGATGTGCGCATTGTAGACGACGACGGCGGCCGCGACCAGCAGAAGCGCGGACAGCAAGGACCAGCTGCTCCCGTCCAGCAGGAAGGAAGCCGCTCCGGCGATCGTGCCGGCGTTCCACAGGACCGGCACGACCTTCTGCAGCCCCGTCGGATAATGATGCGACAGGTAAAACATTGGCAGCAGCTTGTAGCTGAACCCGGTGATGAGCAGCCCGAACCAGCCGACGGTGCCCAGCCAGATGTGGGCGCCGAACAGACGGTTGTGCATGTCGTCCCACAGACCGGTCGCGAAGTTGACGCCCATCGCCATCCCGGTCAGTCCCGTCAGCACGAGATAAACCACCGCCGCCGCGCTGATCGTGATCGCATCCCACCGGGAGGCGCGGAACAATGTGACCGCCATGTTCCACGCGAACAGCAGAATGCCGGCGAAGCCGGTTGTGGCGAAGGCCGCAATCCAGTAAATTTCCCCGCGAATGAAGCCGTACAGCAATCCGGCGAGGCCGATGGTGAACATCGCGTACTGGACATAGCCGAGCCGTTCGCTGTAAATGTTCGATTGCAGAATGACGCTGATCAACTGATAGACCGCGCCCATGGCCAGCATGGTCGCCCAGCCGAGCACGAACAGATGGGCGTGGAACCACCCGGCAGGTCCGCGCACGCCGTCTCCGAGCCAGCCGAAGAACGACAGCAAGGACGCAGCGTGGAAGAGCACGAAACCGGCCATCCCCGAGACGATGAACAGGAAGGGGAGACGGGACACGGCGGTTGCCTCCTTACGTTTTCCGGATTTTCACGATCGCCGATCCGTCCGGCTGCTCCTCGATCTCGTACGGATAGCCGAGACGGTTCAACTCCTCGAGGAGAAACACGGGCACCCGGTCATTGTGAATGACGACTTCATCGCCCGGGCGGCACCGGACGAGCGCGTTCAGCGTGCGGACCATCGGCTGCGGCGGTTCGAGCCCGCGGTTGTCCAGTTCGATGACGGCGGGACCGTCCTCCCGCGGCAGGCTACCCTCTCCCGAGAGGTTGTCCTCCCGCGAGAGGCCGTCCTCCCGCGAGAGGCCGTCCGAGACTTCCTGTCCCGCGTCTTCCGCCGCTTCGGCCGAAATTCCGGCGTCCAGCCAGTGCTTGTTCCTCTTGTGAACGAAGGTGGCGATCCAATGCTGCTTGTCGACCTGTTCCGCTTTGCCGGCATAGCCTTTCAATTTCATGACCCCGAACAGGGGAGTCGGCCGGAATGTGGCATGAACCTTTAAGATGTCGTCTTTGCCGAGCTTTTTGACGGTGTCCATGATCAGTTGGAACGGTTCCAGCTTCTTCTCCAGCATCGGTCTGACGTCAAGCTCGACGACTTTGGCGTCCTTGCGGTCCATCCCGATCCACCTCCCGCGCGTAAAATCATACGAATACCCGCTTCTTCGCTTCTTCGTACAACGCCGCCATCCTGCCGTACAGCGACATGGAAGAAGGCGTCCTCCAGGGACGCTTTGATCCGGATCGTTCTGTCATCGACGATTTCGACGTTTGCCATCTCGGTCAGCTTCTGGCCGGGGTACATCGCTTCGAACTGGAAGCGGAGCGGCACGGGATCATGGTTGTTGATCAGCAGCATCGCTTCGGACGGCGCCAGCTTGCCGAACGTTTCAAAGATGACCCTGTGCTTCAGATGCGGCGGATATTCCGTGGCGTTGACCGTCGCGGCAAATTGTCCCATTGTGCATTCCTCCCGAACAGAAGTTTGGTTTGCGCTTTGATTATAGGAGAAGGGGGAGATCAACTTTGTGAGACGTGTCACAAATCCATATTTTTGGCATATTTTCCGGCCGGACCGGGGATGGCAGCGGCGCATGGCAACACAAATCTTTTTATAAAATTCTTAGTTTGTTTAATAGACAAACAAAGTCGGGGAAGCTATAATAATAATCGAAGCGTTTACAACCGCACTTATTTGCATCGATTACCAATTCAAGGAGGCGTCAGTCGGCAATGGCTTATTTCGAGAACGTCGGCAAGATCCAGTTCGAGGGCAAAGGCTCGGACAACCCCTTCGCGTACAAACATTACAACCCGCAGGAGAAGGTGCTCGGCAAGACGATGGAGGAGCATCTCCGCTTCGCCGTCGCGTACTGGCACACGTTCACGGGCACCGGCGCGGATCCGTTCGGCGTCGGCACGGCGATCCGCAGCTGGGACAAGTTTGACGGCATGGACCGGGCGAAGGCGCGCGTCGAAGCGAACTTCGAATTCCTGGAGAAAACGGGCATCGACTACTACTGCTTCCATGACGTCGACATCGCGCCGGAAGGCGACACGCTGCAGGAGACGCACAAGAACCTCGACACCATTGTCGCCATGCTGAAGGAATTCCAGAAGTCGACGGGCAAGAAGCTGCTCTGGAACACGGCGAACATGTTCACGAATCCGCGCTACGTGTTCGGCGCGGCGACGACCTGCAATGCCGATGTCTACGCGCATGCAGCCGCGCAAGTGAAGAAGATGCTTGAAGTCGGCAAGGAGCTCGGGGCGGAGAACTACGTGTTCTGGGGCGGCCGCGAAGGCTACGAGACGCTGCTGAACACCGACATGGCGCTCGAGCTGGACAACCTGGCGCGCTTCTATCATATGGCTATCGAATATGCGAAGGAGATCGGCTTCAACGCGCAGTTCCTGATCGAGCCGAAACCGAAGGAGCCGACGAAGCATCAGTACGACTTCGATGCGGCGACGACAATCGCCTTCCTGCAGAAGTACGGCCTGAAAGATCACTTCAAACTGAACCTTGAGGCGAACCATGCGACGCTCGCCGGCCATACGTTCGAGCATGAACTCCGCGTCGCGGCGATCAACGACATGCTCGGTTCGATCGATGCGAACCAGGGCGACCTGCTGCTCGGCTGGGATACCGACGAATTCCCGACCGATCTGTACAGCGTGACGCTGACGATGTACGAAATCCTGAAAGCAGGCGGCTTCAAGACCGGCGGCATCAACTTCGACGCGAAAGTGCGCCGCGGTTCGTTCGAGCCGGAGGATCTGTTCCTCGCGCACATCGCGGGCGTCGACACGTTCGCATGGGGTCTGAAGGCGGCGGCCAAGATCATCGAAGAACGCGTTCTGGACAGTGTCATCGAAGAACGCTACGCTTCGTTCCGCGAAGGCATCGGCAAGGAGATCGTCGAAGGCAAGGCGACGCTGAAGAGCCTCGAAGCTTACGCGCTTCAGAACAAGCCGATCGTGAACCGCTCGGGCCGTCAGGAACGAATCAAGCTGGTACTCAACGAAATCATTTACAGCGTATAATGAGTTTGTCTGGCTATCGGACGCAGCCGGCCGCAAAGGGCCGGCTGTTCGTCCCTGTTCGGGCAGATAAGGAATTCACGGGAGCGAACGGGCTCCTTCGGGGAGGAAAGAGGACATGAGCTGTGTGATCGGGATCGATCTCGGGACGAGCGCGGTGAAAGCGCTTTTGGTTGATCGGGACGGCAAAGTGCGGGCGGAAGCGTCGCGAAACTATCCGCTGTTCCATGAGCATACCGGATGGAGCGAGCAGCGGCCGGAAGACTGGGTGGAAGGAACGATCGGCGCGCTTCGCGAATTAATCTCAACATCCGGCGTGCGTCCGGATGAAGTCGAAGGCATCAGCTTTTCCGGCCAGATGCACGGCCTGGTGCTGCTCGACGAAGCGAATCGGCCGGTCCGGAACGCGATTCTGTGGAATGATACGCGGACGACGGCCGAATGCCGCGAGATCGAGCGGGTGCTGGGACCCGATCTGCTCGGCATCGCGCGCAATCCGGCGCTTGAAGGGTTTACGCTGCCGAAAATTTTGTGGGTGAAGCGGCATGAGCCGGACGTGTTCGCGAAGGCGAAACGGTTCCTGCTGCCGAAAGATTATGTCCGCTATCGGCTTACGGGCGAAATTCATATGGATTATTCCGATGCGGCCGGCACGCTGCTGCTGGATGTGGCGGGCAAAAAGTGGAGCACCGAAATTCTTGCCGCATTCGATCTGCCCGCATCGTTCTGCCCGCCGCTTGTCGAATCGCACGATCATGTCGGCGGCGTGCTGCCGGAGGTCGCGGATCAGACCGGCCTTGCTGCCGGCACGAAAGTGTTCGCCGGCGGCGCGGACAACGCCTGCGGCGCCATCGGCGCCGGCATTCTGTCCGAAGGGCTGACGATGTGCAGCATCGGTACGTCAGGTGTCATCCTGACCTATGAACAGAACCGGGACACCGACTATGCGGGCAAGGTGCATTTCTTCAACCACGGCAAAGCCGACAGCTTCTACGCGATGGGCGTGACCCTGGCGGCCGGCTATTCGCTGAGCTGGTTCAAGCAGACGTTCGCGCCGAATGAATCGTTCGCCGATTTCCTCCGCGGTGTCGGCGATATCAAGCCGGGTTCCGGCGGCCTGCTGTTCACGCCCTACCTGGTCGGCGAGCGGACGCCGCATGCGGACGCCGTCATCCGGGCGAGCTTCATCGGCGCGGACGGTTCGCATACGCGGGATCATTTCGCCCGGGCCGTCATGGAAGGCATCACGTTCTCGTTGAACGAATCGATGGCCATTTTCCGCGAGGCGGGCAAGCCGGCGGGCCGCGTCATCTCGATCGGCGGCGGTGCGCAGAACCCGGTCTGGCTGCAGATGCAGGCGGACATCTTCGGTGCGACGGTCGTTGCGCTGGAGAACGAGCAAGGCCCCGGACTCGGCGCGGCGATGCTGGCGGCATACGGCTGCGGCTGGTTCGACAGCCTGGACGCGTGCGCGGCGAAATTCGTGAAGCATGCCGCGTCTTATGATCCGAATCCGGAAGCGGTCGAGACCTATCGCGGGTTGTTCGACATCTACCGGGAAATTTACACGCAGACGCGGGGACTGAATCAGGCGCTGGCCGCTTACCGGGGGTAATCGGCCGGCCCGAAAGAGGAGAGATGGGAAATGAGCGGTATTTCGGCCAGGGAAGGCGACTTTCACGGCGAACGTGCGGTATGGCTGCGCGCCGGAGCCTACGAGGCGGCGCTGCTGCCGGAAATCGGCGGCAATCTGATCGCGTTCCGCGACACGGAGCGGGGGCATCGCTATTTGCGCGAGCCCGGACCGGAGGAGATGAATGCATTCAAGGCGAACCCGTTGATTCACGGCATTCCGGTGCTGATTCCGCCGAACCGGTACGAAGACGGCAAGCTCAAATGGCGCGGCGTCGTCTATCAATTGCCGGTGAACGAGGAATCGACGGGCAACCATCTGCACGGCTACGCGAACACTTCGGCGTGGGAGCTTGTCCGCTTCGGCGCGGATGACGAAGAAGCTTTCGCTGAAGTGAAGCTGACGGTGGACAAGGGGCACAAGCTGTTCGAATATCTGCCGTTCAAGTTCTCGCTCCGGCTGCGCTACGGGCTCAGCGCCCATGGGCTTGCGCAGCAGTTGACGCTGGTGAACGAGGGCGATGCCGACATGCCGGTGCTGCTCGCCTTCCATACGACGGTCAATGCGCCGTTCGCGCCGGGCAGCACGGCGCGCGACTATAAGCTGAAGCTGACCATCGGCAGCCGGTGGGAACTCAGCGAACGGATGCTGCCGACCGGACGGCACCAGCCGCTCACGCCGGAGGAAGAAGCGATGAAGCATGACGGCGTTTATCCGTTCTTCGCGTCGATGGACAATCACTATACGGCGGCGCCGCAGAACGGCCGCAACCGGATGGAACTGACCGACACGCGGATCGGCACGACGCTGGTGTACGATGTCGGCACGTCCTGGAAACAGTGGATGATCTGGAACAATGGCGCCCGCGAAGGGTTCTTCTGTCCGGAGCCGCAGGTCAACCTCGTGAACGCGCCGAACACCGATCTTCCGGCTGAAGAGATCGGCCTGTTCAGCCTCGCGCCGGGCGAAATCTGGGAGGAGACGTCGCGGCTGTACGTCCTGGAGAAGGCCTGATGCCGAAGGCGCGGCTGCGTGTCCGGGCGATTCTGTTCGACATGGACAACACGCTGCTTGCGTCCCGGATCGACTATGCGGCGATGCGCGGAGAAGTCGGCGCCTGGCTCGTCCGCGAAGGGTACCTTGCGGAGGACGAGGCGGAAGGCGGCACGACGGCTTCGCTCATTCAAGCCGCGACGGAGCGCGGGCTCGCCGGCGGCGCGCTGGATCAGGTCTGGGCGATCTGCGCCCGGCATGAAGCGGAGGGCATGCGCGGCGCCGAGCTGGAGCCGGGCGCGCGGGAGACGCTGGAGCGGCTTCGCGGACGCGGCCTGCTGCTCGCGGTGCTGACGAACAACGCCGAGGCCGCCGCCGAGCAAGCGCTCGGCAAGACCGGCATCCGGCATTATTTCGACCTGGTGGCGGGCCGCGAATCGGTGCCGCGGCTGAAACCGTCTCCCGAAGGCGTCCGCGCCGTGCTTGCGCGGTTTCCCCATGTGCCGCCTTCGCAATGGCTTGCCGTGGGGGACTCGTGGATCGACGGCGCCGCGGCTGCCGGCGCGGGCGTCGCGTTCGCCGCATACCGCGCGAGTATCGATCTGCCGGAGCGCGGCGTCGTGCCCGACATTCGACTCGACCGGCTCGGCGAGTTGGCGGACTTGGTGGCCCCAGCTGAATAGTGGAGTTGCAACGTTGCGCGAGCCGCATCATTGAGGCTGCGCCGTGTGCTAATCAAAACGATCGATCAGGTATCGAACTCCCTGGTCGATCGTTTCGCTTGGTTACATTTATAAATCAACAGCCGCATCCAAGCAGGAGGCGGCTCATGTTTTTCCTTTTTTTCCGGCAAGGCGATCCCTGAGTATTTTTTTCATTCTGGATGATACCGTGGAAAATTTGCTTGATTTTGTTGCGTTATCGCTAAAAAAAACGAGCGACCGCTCTTCATCAAAATGACGGATTTTCCCGATGTTGCTCAGGTTCGTGCGATCCAGCCGGAGAAATCCCAATTCTTCCAGATGCATTTCCAGGACGGACAGTTTGGGAACGACGGGATAAAACACCTCGTCCTTGACGTGAAACACGACATAACCAGAGGGGTGCGTTTCAATATAGTCGACATCGCGCAAGTCGAGATCGATCACTTCAGAGAAATTGCCGGGGTCTCTGGTAACCGGGAAACGCATGGGAATTCAACTCCATAACCGGCGACCAAGGGCTGTCCGATGTGAGCTCCCATCGGCAGCCCTTGATGCGCGGCGGTTACTTTTTCAGCTCTTCCGGGATCTCGGGACGATAAAGTACAGGTGAAGCCGTCTTCACAAACAGCCCGGCAATGCCGTTCAATACGCCGGACAGCAGCTTGGCAGCAACTTGCTTCATGTCGGGTTCACCTCCTTGTTGCGGAATAACAGGGATATCCCTTGAACAGCCAGCACGATGGCTGCTGTTCCCGAAAGGAATAAGAAATTGCTTGATACGATTAGAGCAGAACCTATTTTCAACAGCGGATAGTACTTTTCGGGTATCGTATTGTAGCCTTTCATGTTGGCAGGAGCCAGCAAAGCGACCAAGACCAGTGCGGTAACGGTCAAAAACCAAGTCCATTTCTCGGACAGTGAAATATGCGGCGGGACGGCGATAATAATGAAGGTCATCGACATGCAGGGAATGGGCGACTCGAAATGATAACCGCCCGAAATCATTCGCAAAGCGACAAAAAAGATCATCGCCGTCAATGTCTCAAGCCATTTGCCCGTCACTGCGCCGAATGCAAGAGATGCAACAACCGGGATCGTGAAATTGATGACGATGATTAGTGCAAATTTCATTACGGGAACGCTTGCGGTTTGATTCGGATTGGCTTGTTTGATTTTCGTTGCCAAGCTTTCCGCCAGCGCTTCAACCATAATATTCCCTCTCGAAAACCAAATATTGAAGAACGATATATACAATCGTTCCCAGCACTAAACCAATAAATGGAGTATATCCCCAAAAGAAAGAGATATAATAAATAGACAGTGCGACATATCCTACTATGCTCATCACGAGCAGACGAATATTTCGTTTGTTCCATTGCATCTTGACGCGATCTGTATCAGGAACAAAAGTAAAGCCCCAATTTGTCCGGATCAATAACCAGGCCATCAAAAAGGTGATGCCGGCTGTAATCGTTTGAGCTATAAATGCAGTTGGCTCATTAGGTGCGATGGTAAATCCGATAATTTGATACACAACAAGAATGACGGCCTGAATCAATGAGTACAATAAATATCCGTTTACAACCATCAAACCTGCGTAAAAAATCGGAATCCGAAAGATTTGCCAAAAGTAGAAGAACAAAATGGGCATCTGTATCAGGGGCCCGTAAGCAACCAAATCCAACGTAATCAAAATCGTATGGGACAGCAACGAAAGCATGAAAGATGACAACAACAGCCTTCCCCAATACCCCGGGAGCTGAAACTTGAATATGGCAAACGTAAGAACCATCAAGGCCAGCCATTCGAGCGACGAGAAGAAGAGAAAGAGCAAAACATCCTGGACGTCCATCTTGACGCTCCTTGCAACTCAATACGTCATGTATGAATGGATTAACATATTTCGCCAGAGCGCGCGACAAATCCTTCTTTTTTCCAACATTTAATAACGATTTTTTTTGCCGTCGCTCCGGACCGACCTTTTACATTCCGATGACGAATCGCGTCATCGGATTTAATTTTGTTTGGCTATGCTGGGCCGTGGGAAATCCCGGAAAGAAAAAGGGGGAACCACGGTGTTGACCATGATGGACCAAAAACTTGACGCGGACGCGGGGCATGCGATCGATCTGAGAGCATTCATCCGATGTGCCGTCGTCGCCGATCCGCAGATGACATGCGAACAGGTCATGCGCCTGTTCGAGCGGCATGCCGATTCGGAATGCATCGTTGTGTGCGAGGATGAGCGCGTGCCTTGCGGGCTGGTCATGCGGGACAAGCTGATCCGGAGGCTTGGCAGCCGGTTCGGCGCCAGCCTGTACAGCGACAAGCCGATTTCGCGGTTGATGGACGACCGCCCGATCGTCGCCGATGCGGCGATGCCGCTGCAGGAACTGCTGGACCTGGCGCTCGGCCGCGCGGAATCCTCCTTGTATGACTGTGTCATTGTCGTTGACGGAGCGAGGCTGGCCGGCATCCTGACCGTCGCCGATCTGCTCGGCCTGTCGAAGCTGCATCAGCAGCAGGCCGCTGTTGCGAAGCAGCGGATCATCCGCCGGATGGAACGGCTGATGGCGGACATCGACGGCGCTGTAACCAAAGTGCAACAGGCGGGCATGCACGGCGAAGCGCTGTCGCAATCGATGTCGGAACTTACCCGGACGGGCAGAGAAGCGCTGGTCGACGCCGACCGGGCGTTCGACGCATTGGCCGAACGGATGGCCGTTCAGCGGGAACGGATCGCCGAGCTTCAGCAGAGGGCGGAAGCGATCGACAGCGTGACCGCGCTGATCAAGCGGCTGGCAGACCAGTGCAATCTGCTCGCCGTGAACGCGTCGATCGAAGCGGCCCGGGCGGGCGGGCACGGCCGCGGATTCGGCGTCGTGGCGGACGAGATCCGGATGCTCGCCGCAGAGACGAAGCGGTCGGCCGGCGAAATCGCGGAGATGATCGGCGCCATCCGCGCTTCCGTGCAGGAGACGGCGGAGCAATTCATGGCGGGCATCCGCGTATCCGAGAGCAGCCGATCGGCGATCGGACGGGCGGGCGAAGCATTCGAGCGGATCTTCGCCGCGGCGGCGGACAATCACGGCACGGCCCGGGAGATCAACGCGAAGGCGCAGGCTGCCTGCGAGATGGCCGGACGAGTGGCGGCGGAAATCCGAGAGCTGGCAGACGGGTTCCGCAGTTCCGATGAGATTGGTCGGCCTGGCGAAACGAATTCCGCTGTGGCAGCGTTTAAATAAAAAAATCTACCACATCTGGAGATGTGAGGTGTGAATTTGCGTGGAAAAGAAACTCATGCTCTCGTGTGTGTTGACTATTTTGCTGCTTCTTACAGGAACTTTCGTTTCAGATGCGGCCATTGAGGGAGAAACCTTGCTGGACAGGGCCAAAAATGCCAGTTCTCCGGAAAGACCCTACACCTCATTGAAGATCGGTCAAGGAAATACGTTGGAGGAGTTCACCTGCGAAGGAGCGTACATTCCCATCAGGGACCTGTTTGCTTCACGGGTCAGTGAGATCAGATGGGACAACAAAAGCAAAATTGCCGAAGTGGTCAATGACGGAAAATCGCTGGTGCTTAATTTCTCGAATCAGGAAATCGAAAGCACAGACACCAAAATCGTACTGCCCAAGGAATGGATCCGAATGTCGCAAGGAAAGACGGAGATCCATGCGGCGGTATTGGCCTATATTTTCAATATATACGCCGACAGATTTCCGGATGAAGAACGCGATGAATGGCGGGAAAAGTTGAGTTTTCCGGGGATCCAGGGTACGGACGCGATTTCAGAAGGCAAAGGTGTCCACTTGCAAGTGTTTGTGACGTTCAAGGAGAACACCTAAGCAAGGACGGAGAGAAGCTCTTTGACTAGCGGATAAACTCGATATGCCGATGACGCAAGCCGTCATCGGTTTTTGTTTCATCAAATTTTGATCTCAGTTTTAACACACATTTTACAAAGTCGGCGTTTCGAATTAACACTTGCCCGGTAGCATGGTCGGTGAAAGCCATCATACAGACAATGTACAAGGAGTGGTCCGAGAATGTCGAAGATGCGCAAGGGCTTCCTGCCGCTGCTCATCGCGGCCGTGATGGTATTCGCGGCGGCATGCGGAAGCGGAAGCGGCGAGAGCAATGAGAGCAACGGGGGTACGACGAGCGGGGCCGGGGGTTCAAACAATGCGAACCAGTCGACCAATGCGCAGGCGAATGAATCGAACGGCGGACAAAACAACGGCGGGGCGGAATCCGCGGCGCAGAAATTGTCCGGTTCGATCGAAATTGACGGTTCCAGCACGGTCTATCCGTTGACGGAAGCCGCGGCAGAAGAATACGCAGCGGAGCAGCCGGATGTCCGCGTGACGGTCGGCGTATCCGGAACGGGCGGCGGCTTCGAGCGGTTCTGCGCCGGCGAAATCCCGATTGCCGACGCATCCCGGCCGATCAAGGACTCGGAAGCGCAAGCGTGCAGCGAAGCCGGCATCGCGTACACGGAACTGAGCGTGGCGTATGACGGTCTGTCGGTCGTCGTCAGCAAGGACAACGATTGGGTCGACTATCTGACGGTGGAAGAACTGAACAAAATCTTCGCCCAAGGCAGCACGGTGAAGACCTGGGCGGACGTCCGCGAAGGCTGGCCGGCGGAGGAAATCAAAATGTTCTCGCCGGGCGCCGATTCCGGCACCTACGATTACTTCAACGAAGTCATCCTGGAAAAAGCGGGCATCCGGAGCGACGGCCAGATCAGCTTCAGCGAAGACGACAACACGCTGGTGCAAGGCGTCGCCGGCAACAAAGGCGGCATCGGCTACTTCGGCTTCGCCTACTATGAAGAGAACACCGACAAACTGAAAGTCGTGCCGATCGACGGCGGCAACGGTCCGATCGAGCCGACGCTCGACACGATCAAGGACGGCTCCTACTCGCCGCTGTCCCGCCCGCTGTACATCTACGTCAGCAACAAGGCGCTGGAAGAACGTCCGGAAGTGAAAGATTTCGTCCGCTTCTACATCGAGAACATCGGCGGCATGGCGAAGGAAGTCGGCTATGTCCCGCTGCCGGACGAGAAATACGCGGAAGAAGCGGCCAAGATCAAAGTCTGACGGATGCGTCTGCTCGCCGAATACCGGGAGAATCATGTGATGTCGCTTCACGGCATCACATTTTTCTCGGCGATATTGTTAACGAATCGTTAAGACAGGGAGGGGTCGCCGCATGAACGGCGAGTGGCTGCAGACCGGCGGGGCCGTCGAACCGCTGAAGCAGAAGCCGGAGACCGTCCGCGCCGCCGGCGCCTATTCATTCAAGAACGAACGCAAATCCGTCATGAACCGGCTGATGCCCGTGCTGCTTATGCTGTGCGCTTCGGTCTCGATCATCACGACCGTCGGCATCGTCTATACGCTGGTGTCGGAGACGGTGCTGTTTTTCCGCGAAGTCCCGATTGTTGAATTTCTGACCGGCACGCGGTGGTCGCCGCTGTTCGAGCCGCGGGCGTTCGGCATTCTGCCGCTGCTCGCCGGCACGCTGCTCATTACGATCATCGCCTGCGTCGTCGCGATGCCGATCGGGCTTGCCAGCGCGGTATATCTCAGCGAATATGCGCCGCGCAGGGTGCGGAACATCATCAAGCCGATTCTGGAAGTGCTCGCGGGCGTTCCGACGATCGTCTACGGTTATTTCGCCCTCAGCTTCATGACGCCGATCGTGCGGGCGATTTTTCCGGAGACCGGGATTTTCAATGCCTTGAGCGCCGGCATCGTCGTCGGGATCATGATCATCCCGATGGTGACGTCGCTCAGCGAGGACGCGATGAACGCCGTGCCGAAGAGCCTGCGCGACGGCGCATACGCGCTCGGCGCCACGAAGTTCGAGTCGGCGCTGAAGATCGTGCTGCCCGCCGCGTTGTCGGGCATCGTCGCCTCGTTCGTGCTCGCGTTCTCCCGGGCGGTCGGCGAGACGATGATCGTGACGGTGGCGGCGGGCGCGACGCCGAATCTGACTTTCAATCCGCTCGAAAGCATCCAGACGATGACGGCTTATATCGTGCAGGTCAGCCTGGGCGACACACAGCGCGGGTCGATTGAATACGGCAGCATTTTCGCCGTCGGGATGGCGCTGTTCATTATCACGTTCCTGCTGAATAGTATTGCGCAATATGTCGCCAGGAAATTCCGGGAGGAGTATTGATCATGAACCTGCTGCAAGGCGGAAACCGCCATCAGATCGCCCGCCGCCGGAAAATCGATTTTTGCCTCCATCTGCTGTTCGCCGCGGCGACGTCCGTCGGCGTCATCGCCCTGTGCGCGCTCCTGATCGACATCATGATCGACGGGATCAGCAGGCTGCAGCCCGGGCTGTTCGAGAACTTTCCGTCCCGCCGCGCCGAACGCGCCGGCATGAAGTCCGCCATCGTCGGTTCGATGTACATGCTGTGCATCATGCTGCCGATCAGTTTCGTCCTCGGCGTCGGCGCCGCCATCTGGCTGGAGGAATACGCGGGAAAGAACCGGTTCACCCGGCTGATCCAGCTCAACATCAGCACGCTGGCGGGCGTCCCGTCGATCGTCTACGGCATTCTCGGCCTGACCCTGTTCGTCCGCTTGCTCATGCTGCAGCGGAGCCTGCTCGCCGGCGCGCTCACGATGACGATTCTTGTGCTGCCGATCATCATCGTCTCCGCGCAAGAAGCGCTCCGCGCCGTGCCGAAGTCGCGCCGCGACGCCTCTTACGCCCTCGGCGCGAACCGGTGGCAGACGGTGTCGCGGGCGGTGCTGCCGTCGGCGCTGCCCGGCATTCTGACGGGCGTCATCCTCGCGATGTCGCGCGCGATCGGCGAGACCGCGCCGCTCATCATGATTGGCGCGCTCACCTACGTCGCGTTTCTGCCGAAGCACATGCTGGATCAGTTCACCGTCATGCCGATCCAGATCTACAACTGGCTGTCGAGGCCGCAGCCCGAGTTCCACGAACTGGCCGCCGCCGGCATCATCGTGCTGCTCGCCATGCTGCTGCTCATGAACTTCGCGGCGATTCTGCTGCGGAACAAGTTCTCGAAGATATCCTGACGATCCGGAGGAACGCCCATGTCCATTTCCATGCCAATGCCCGCATCCGCCGCTACGCCGGCCCGGACGGCGCGGACGCTGATCGAGATCGACCGGCTCAATCTGTACTACGGCGATTTCCACGCGCTGAAGAACGTATCGCTTGACATCCCGGAGCGGGCGGTCACCGCCTTCATCGGTCCGTCCGGCTGCGGCAAGTCGACCCTGCTCCGCTCGCTCAACCGGATGAACGACCTCATTCCGGGCACGCGGATCGAAGGGCGGATCGCGATCGCCGGGACGGATATCTATTCGCCGGAAGTCGATGTCGAGACGCTGCGCAAGAAGGTCGGCATGGTGTTCCAGCAGCCGAACCCGTTCCCGAAATCGATCTACGACAACGTCGCCTACGGCCCGCGGCTGCACGGCATCCGGAAGAAAAGCCGCCTGGACGAGATCGTCGAGTCGAGCCTGAAAGCCGCCGCGCTCTGGGACGAAGTGAAGGATCATCTGAAGCGGTCCGCGCTCAGCCTCTCGGGCGGCCAGCAGCAGCGGCTCTGCATCGCCCGGGCGCTCGCGGTCGAGCCGGACATTCTGCTCATGGACGAAGCCACGTCCGCGCTGGACCCGATCTCGACGCTGAAGATCGAGGAACTGGTGCAGCAGCTCAAGGACCGCTATACGATCGTGATGGTGACGCACAACATGCACCAGGCGGCGCGCGTCTCGAATCAGACCGTCTTCTTCCTGAACGGCGAAGTCGTCGAAAGCGCGGATACGGAGCAGTTATTCGCGGGTCCGTCCGACAGCCGGACGGAAGACTATATCAGCGGCCGGTTCGGCTGACGGACCGGCATGCGGAGAGGAGCCGGAGGAAAAAGTGATCAGGCGTGTAGAGTTCGATGAAGGGTTGAACGAGCTGAAGCAATTGCTGGTCGAGATGGGCGGGCGCGTGGAGAAGGCGATCGAAGCGTCGATGCGGGCGCTGCAGGCGATCGACGGAGACGGCGCCCGGAAGGTGGTGGCGGAGGATCCCGAACTCAACCGGCTGGAGGAGCGGATCGTCGAGCTCGGCACGCGGCTGATCGCGACGCAGCAGCCGGTCGCCAAGGATCTGCGGCGCATTCTCGTCGCCTTCCGCATTTCGAACGATCTGGAGCGGATGGGGGATCTCGCGGTCGACATCGCCAAGGCCGTGCTGCGCCTGGAAGGCCGGGAACTGATCAAGCCGCTGGTCGATCTGCCGAAGATGGCGGAGCTCGTGCAGACGATGACCCGGGAATCGATCCGGTCGTTCCTGCAGGAGAATGTCGACCTCGCGTACAAAATGGCCCGCGACGACGATGCGGTCGACGCCATCTACAGCAGTGTGCTGCAAGAATTGTTCGCCCTGCAGCCGGCCAGCGCGCGAGACTCGTCGCAGGCGATGCTGCTCAGCTTCGTCGGCCGCTACCTCGAGCGGATCGCCGACCATGCCACGAACATCGGCGAATCGGTCGTCTATCTGGTGACGAACAAGCGCCCGGATTTGAACCTGTAGCCATAACGCCCGCCCTCGAAACTTCAACAGACTGAGCGATCTTATTTTGCCGCCGTCGAAAGTATTCGACCCGTTTGGAACCGAATAACGCTTCTTGGTTCCGTTGCGACAACCATCATGCGGATTCCCGGGCAAATAACGCCTCTGAGTTCCGAAAGCATTCAGCGTAAGCTTTCTGGACGGGATCGGGGTGCCGCATGAGACCATTTCTGACGAACCTGTGCCTTCTTGGTTTGCCGTAAGCTTCGCTGCTCTGGTCTTTAACGGAACGACGTTCCGTTAACGGGCATTGACGGCTCGCGGGAGCGATAATAGCGGAACGTGGTTCCGCTATTAAACGATTTCGGGAAATTGAACGTCTGCACACCGGCTTGTAACGGAATGACGTTCCGTCAGCCGGTACGATGCTGCACTCGGACGAGCCTTTAACGGTACGTGGTTCCGTTAGCGGTCGCTTTCGGATGAGTCTGAGCTTTCCCTGGAGCCTCAAGTGGACGCGGTGTTCTCGAACGCCGCCCTGCATTGGATGACGAGACCCGGCGGGTCATCCGGTGCGTCTGGGATGCGCTCAAGCCGGGCGGAAGATTTGTCGCCGAGTTCGGCGGCAAAGACAATGTCGGGACCGTGGTCCGGGCGATCATCCGGGTGCTCGGGCGGGAGTACGGGAGGGATGTCTCGCCGCTGAATCCCTGGTATTTCCCGAGCATCGCCGAGTACAGCACGCTGCTGGAGCGGCAAGGTTTCCGGGTGGTATATGCCGCCCATTTCGACCGCCCCACCCGCATGAAGGACGGCGAGAACGGGCTGAGGGTGTGGATGGCGGGGTTTGCGGATTTCTTTTTCGAAGGGCTGACGGACAGGGAAAAAGAGGACGCAATCAGACGGATCGAGCCCGAAACGCGCCCCGCATTGTTCAGGGACGGAGCCTGGCACATCGACTACAAGAGACTCAGGATCATGGCCGTAAAACCTAAGATCGAATAGCCGCTTGCGCCGCTTTCCGACCGGGAGAGCGGCGATTTTGCATTTCGCGGGCGCCATCCCGCGCGAATGTGTTATAGTAGTCGATAGACGGTAAAAGAGAGGTGCCGCCCATGGACAAATGGATCCTGATCGACGGCAGCAGCATCGCGTTCCGCGCGTTTTTCGCCATGCCGACGCTGACGAATGCCGCCGGCATTCATACGAACGCCGTGTACGGGTTTGCGACGATGCTGCTCAAGCTGATCGAAGAAGAGAAGCCGACGCACATGCTGGTCGCGTTCGACGCGGGCAAGGTGACATTCCGCCACGAAGGATACGAGGACTACAAGGGCGGCCGCGAGAAGACGCCGCCGGAGCTGAGCGAGCAGTTCCCGCTCATCAAGGAGCTGCTGGACGCGCTCGGCGTCGCGCATTATGAACTGGAAAATTACGAAGCCGACGATATTATCGGCACGCTGTCGCGGATGGCGGAAGAAGCCGGCAAGGAGACGCTGATCGTCACCGGCGACAAGGACATGCTGCAGCTTGTCTCCGACCGCGTGACGGTGGCCATCACCCGCAAGGGCATCAGCGAAGTGGAACGGTTCACACCCGAGGCGATCCGGGAGAAATACGGCCTCACGCCGCTGCAGATCATCGATCTGAAGGGGCTGATGGGCGACGCTTCGGACAACATTCCCGGCATTCCCGGCGTCGGTGAGAAGACGGCGCTGAAGCTGCTGCACGAGTACGGTTCGGTCGAAAATGTGCTCGCGAACGCCGCAGCGCTCAAGGGCAAAATGCGTGAGAAGGTCGAGCAGCACCGGGAAGACGCGCTGATGAGCAAGCGGCTCGCGACGATCTACCGCGAGGTGCCGCTTGACCGCGGCGAGGCGGAAATCGCGTACAACGGCTACGACAGGCCGACGCTGGCCGCTGCGCTGCGCAAGCTCGGATTCCGCTCGCTGATCGAGCGGCTCGGGCTGGATCATGCCGAAGCCGGAAGCGGAGCCGGAGCGGATGCGGCAGGCGGAGCAGGGCCGGAAGCGGCGGAACTGCGCATCGTGCGGCAGACGCCGGAGACGGCCGCCGAGCTTGCGGCGGACAAGCTGGCGGAAGCCGAAGCGGTGCTGATCGAATCCGCCGGCGAGAATCCGCATCAGGCTTCGCTGATCGGGGTTGCGATCGTGATCGGCGACATCATGCACGTCCTGACGGGCGATGTGCTCAAGTCCGAAGGCGCGGCGGCCGTGCGGGACTGGCTGGCCGACCCGGAGCGGCCGAAGACCGGCTACGACCTCCACAAGGCCGCGCTCGTCCTCGGCTGGGAGGGCATGGAGCTGAACGGATTCGGGTTCGACGTGCTGCTGGCCGCCTATCTGCTCGACCCGACCGGCGGCAACGACGCCTTGAGCAGCCTCGCGGCCAAGTACAACCAGCCGCCGGTGAAGCCGGATGACGCCGTGTACGGCAAGGGCGCGAAGTTCGCGGTGCCGGACGAAGAGACGCTGGCCGGCCATCTGGCGAGCAAGGCGGACGCGATCCGGCGCATCGCGCCGCTGCAGCAGCAGGAGCTGGAGCGGCTCGGCATGCACCGGCTGTATTACGAGCTGGAGCAGCCGCTGTCCCGCGTGCTGTGCAAGATGGAGCGGCAAGGCATCGCGGTCGACGCGGAAGCGCTGGAGGAGAACGGACGCGAACTGGAACGCCAGATCGCCGATACGATCGCGGCGATCTATCGGCTTGCCGGCACGGAGTTCAATCTGAATTCGCCGAAGCAGCTCGGCGAGATTCTGTTCGAGAAGCTCGGTCTGCCCGTCAAGAAGAAGACGAAGACCGGCTATTCGACGGACGCCGAAGTGCTGGAAGCGCTGGAACCGTATCACGAGATCATCGGCCTCATCCTCCATTACCGGCAAATCTCGAAGCTGCAGTCGACATACATTGAAGGCCTGCTGAAGGAAATCCGCAAGGAGACGGGCAAGGTCCACACCTATTACCGGCAGACGATCGCCGCAACCGGCAGGCTGTCCAGCCAGTTCCCGAACCTGCAGAATATTCCGATCCGGATCGAGGAAGGCCGGCGCATCCGCAAGGCGTTCGTCCCGTCCGAGCCGGGCTGGTACATCCTGGCCGCCGACTACTCGCAGATCGAGCTGCGCGTCCTCGCCCATATCTCCGGCGACGAGCGGTTGAAAGAAGCGTTCCTCTCCGGCATGGACATCCATACGAAGACGGCGATGGACGTGTTCGGCGTGCCGGCGGATCAGGTCGACGCGAACATGCGCCGGCAGGCGAAGGCCGTTAACTTCGGCATCGTTTACGGCATCAGCGATTTCGGGTTGGCGACGAACCTGAAGATTGCGCGGAAGGAAGCGGCGGCGTTCATCGAGCAATATTTTGCGGTATTCAGGGGCGTGCGCCAATATATGGACGACATCGTCGCGAAGGCGCGGCAGGACGGCTATGTGACGACGCTGCTTGAGCGCCGGCGGTACTTGCCGGAGATCAACGCGTCGAACTACAATCTCCGGTCTTTCGCGGAACGGACGGCGATGAACACGCCGATCCAGGGCACGGCGGCTGACATCATCAAGCTGGCGATGGTGAAGATGGACGCGGAACTGCGGGATCGCGGGCTGCGCAGCCGGATGCTGCTGCAGGTGCACGACGAGCTCGTGTTCGAAGTGCCGGAAGACGAGCTGGAGACGATGAAAGAGCTCGTGCCGTCCGTGATGGAGAACGCGATCGAACTGGACGTGCCGCTCAAGGCGGAAGTCAGTTATGGCAAAAACTGGTATGAAGCGAAATAAACCGGCCAACCGGGTTGGAGAGGGGGAGGTCGAATGCCGGAACTGCCTGAAGTCGAGACCGTGGCGCGCACGCTGAACGCGCTGGTCGCCGGCAAGACGATCCGCGCCGTTACGGTGCGGCTGCCCCGCATCATTCAGCGGCCGGAAGAGCCGGAGGCGTTCGCCGCGGCGCTCGAGGGCCGAACGATCCGGAGCATCGGACGGCGCGGCAAGTTTCTGCGGTTCGTGCTGGACGACCTGGTGCTGGTCTCGCATCTGCGCATGGAAGGGCGGTACAGCGTCTGTCCGGCGGACGAGCCGATCGAGAAGCATACCCATGTGCTGTTTCATCTGACGGACGGCACGGATCTCCGGTACAAGGATGTGCGCCAGTTCGGCACGATGCATCTGTTTCGGCCGGGCGAGGAATTCGAGCAGCCGCCGCTGAGCAAGCTGGGGATGGAGCCGCTTGACGATGCCTTTACCGTGGAAGCGCTGCGCAAGCTGCTCGGCGGCCGCAAGGCGCCGATCAAGCCGCTGCTGCTGAATCAGGCGTATGTCACGGGACTGGGCAACATCTATGTCGACGAGTCGCTGCACAAGGCCGGCATCCATCCGGAGCGGCCGGCATCGTCGCTGCGCGCCGCCGAATGGACGCGGCTGCACGCTTCGATCCGCGAGACGCTGCGGGAGGCGGTGGACGCGGGCGGTTCTTCCGTCCGGTCTTATGTGAACGGCCAGGGCGAGATGGGGATGTTCCAGTTCCGCCTGTATGTTTACGGCCGGGAAGACGAGCCGTGCCGGACATGCGGCACGCCGATTGTGAAGACGGTCCTCGGCGGGCGCGGAACCCATGTCTGCCCGGTCTGCCAGCCGTACCGGAAAGCCCGGGGCCGCAGACCGGCCGGCAAGGCGCCCGCCGCCATTCCGCGGCGGATGGCCGGGGACGCGGCCGCAGCGGCGGCGGATGTGACTTCGCACTCCTAAGCGGTATCACGTCAGGCGCCCTGCCCGCCGCATGCACCCCGGCATGCTCCCTGCATATGATGGCAGTACCATCTTGGGCGGCCTTCGGTAACCGCCCGCGCAGGGAGGGGCATTCATGTTCGCTACGGGCGCGTCGCTGGCGCTGCTGGCGCTGGCGGTCAGTCTTGACGGCTTCGGTGTCGGCGCGTCATACGGCATCCGCGGCATCCGGATTCCGGCTTTGTCCGTCCTCATTATCGCGATCTGCTCCGGCTGCGTTGTCTGGATGGCGATGGCGGCCGGCGGCTGGCTGACCGCATGGCTTCCGGAAACGGTCGCGCAAACGGCGGGCGCCGTGCTGCTGATCGCCGTCGGATTGTGGGCGCTCGCGCAGCTTCGGCGCAGCGCGGGCGGCGGAGAAGCCGTCCGGGGGACGGATACCGGGGAGGATTGCGGCGGGAAGACGTCGGATGCGGTTGCTGCTAATTCGGACGCGGCGGAGGCGGGCGGTCCGGATACGTCTTCGGTTCGCTCAATCGTCCGCATCGAGCTGCGGCGGCTCGGACTGGTCATCTGCGTATTGCGCGCGCCGCAGACGGCCGACATGGATCGGTCGGGGACGATCTCCGCATCGGAAGCGGTGCTGCTCGGCTTCGCGCTGTCGCTCGACGCGCTCGGTGCGGGATTCGGCGCGGCGATGGTCGGTTTTCCCGCGCTTCCATCCGCGCTGTTCATCGCAGCGGCCAGCGGCGGGTTTCTTCTGGCGGGACTTCGATTCGGCCGGCGGTTCGCGGTCCGGTTCGCCGGCGCGAAGGCCGTGTCCGTCCTGCCCGGCCTCATTCTGATCGCCACGGGCATCGCCCGATTGATGGAAATTTGACGAGGTGACGGCATTGATCATCGGACTTACAGGCGGCATCGCGTGCGGCAAGAGCACGGTCGCCGCCATGCTCTCGGAGCGCGGCGCCTTCGTCGTCGACGCCGACCGGATCGCCCGCGAAGTCGTCATGCCGGGCGAACCGGCCCTGGCCGAAGTGGCCGCCGTCTTCGGACAAGCCGTCATCCGGGATGACGGCACGCTTGACCGGCGGAAGCTGGGCGAGATCGTATTCGCCGATCCGGACAAGCGGCGGCGGCTGGAAGCGATTCTCCATCCGGCCATCCGCGAGCGGATGTGGACGCTTATCCGGCAAGCCAAGGCGGACGAGCCCGGCCGGATGGTCGTGGCGGACATTCCGCTCCTGTACGAGACCGGTCAGGAAGGGCTGTACAACGGCGTGCTGGTCGTCTATGTGCCGCGCGAAATGCAGATCAAGCGGCTGCTTGCGCGCAATCCGGAGCTGGATGAAGCGCAGGCCCGCGAACGGATCGACGCGCAGATGGATATCGAACGGAAGAAGGAACTGGCGGACTGGGTCATTGACAACAGCGGCAGCCTGGAATCAACCAAGCGGCAGGTGGAAGCGCTCTGGCGCCGGTTGTCAGACATGCGGAAGCCATGAGGCGGCGGCGGAAGAGACGCGGATGGCTGCTTGCGGCGCTGCTGCTGTTGCTGGCGGTCCTGTACGCCGAACAGAGCGGCTGGGTGAAACAGCGCATGTATCCGATCGCGTATCGGGATGATATAAGGGCAAGCGCGCTGAGTCACGGCGTGGAGCCGCACCTGGTCGCGGCCATCATCCGCATTGAATCGAATTACAAGACGGGAAGGGTATCGAGCAAAGGCGCGCTCGGCATCATGCAGATCATGCCGGATACGGCCGCCTGGATCGTGGAGCAGGCGCGTTATGAAGGCGTGACGCTGGACAAGATCCAGCACCGCGCGGATGTCGGCATCGAGCTGGGCACCTGGTACCTGGCTTCGCTGCTCCGGCAGTTCGACGGCAACATGGCGGCAGCGGTCGCCGCGTATAATGCGGGCCCCGGCAACGTAAGCGCCTGGCTGAAGGAAGGCGTCTGGGACGGCACGCTCGCTTCGAGTGACGACATTCCGTTCGGCGAGACGCGGCGGTATGTACAACGTGTCATTTATTACTATAATAAATACAAGTCGATTTATCCGGATTTGTGACGCACACAGGTGTTTTGCATGCAAAGGGCTCGGGTGCCGCCGCCCGTCCGGCGGCAGGCACCCAAGCTTGACGATAAAGCCTCTGATACCGCGGATTATTTGAATTGCCCTGCCAGCGATTGCTCGGCAATCTGTACCAGCTTCCGGGTGATGTAACCACCGATGGAGCCGGCATCACGAGTCGTCAGGTTGCCGTAGTACCCGTCTTGCGGGAGGGCAATGCCCAGTTCTTGGGCAACTTCATACTTCATTTGGTCCAGTGCGGCATTCGCCTGCGGTACGACCAATTGGTTGCTGTTGCGGTTGCTGCCCGGCATCGTCGATTCACCTCCCTCGCGTGTGGTACCTGTATTATGCGCGATATGCAGAACATCATGACGATGCGGCGCTGGTGAGTTGTTCCCAATTTTAATCGCATGCATCCGGTCACGACATGGAGGTTTCGAAACCGATGAAATGCCCGTATTGCGAACATTCCGGCACGAAGGTGCTCGATTCCCGGCCGGCCAACGAGAACAAGTCGATCCGCCGCCGCCGCGAATGCGAGCGGTGTTTGCGCCGCTTCACGACGTTCGAGATGATCGAGGAGACGCCGCTGATCGTCATCAAGAAGGACGGCAGGCGCGAGGAGTTCAGCCGCGACAAGATGCTGCGCGGGCTGCTCAAGGCCTGCGAGAAGCGTCCCGTCTCGGTCGAGCAGCTCGAAGTGATCGTGTCCGAAGTCGAAAAGGAAATCCGTGCGACGGCGAAAGCCGAAGTCGAAAGCCGCGAAATCGGCGAGCTGGTCATGGAACAGCTCTATCCGGTCGATGAAGTGGCGTACGTCCGGTTCGCGTCCGTTTACCGGCAGTTCAAGGACATCAACATGTTCATGAAGGAATTGACGAATCTGCTCTCGAAGCATGCCATGGAAGACAAGCCAAACAGTGTCAAGCGTCTGTGAATATGTCAGGTTAACTGTTCTATGAAAATGTCAGGGATGATAGCTGATTAAACAGCCGCCGTCCTCTTGCAGACTAGCCGGATGCTGTGCTACGCTGTAACTGCTTGCTGGAGAATGGTTTTCTCCAGGGATGGTTTGCAGCGGGCTTGCGGGGGGACGCAGGCGCCGCTTCTTTTTTGGCCGTTGTTGGCGCCGGGGTCTGTGTGGCCTGTGTCTCCACACAAGGCCAGGCCCGCCCTTGATCCCACAGCCACACTTGTCCATCCATGCCGACACGCACTTCGACGACGCTCTTCGCTTCCCAGCGCGGAACACCGGGGACGGGCTTTGGCATGTAGCATATCCCTTTCCAGGAGAACGTCTGCCCGCCGCTAATTCGCCGGTATTGCCGCCGGGTGAAGATGTGCTCCAGGGGTGTTTCGGGCAGCGGACGGTAGGCCGGTTCGGCATTTTGTGGGGCGACAGCGAATTGGCGGTTGTGCTTGGCGATGAGTTCCGGTAACACGCGATTGGCTTCCTCCATCGTGCACACGTTGCGCAGCCTAAGTTCGATCACCAGACGATCCTGAAAGGTTTGCCAGAGCCGTTCGATCCGCCCTTTGGCTTGTGGGGACAACGCCTCGATATGGGTAATGCCCAGATCGGCGATGGCCTGTCCGAAGGTGGAAAGCGACGGCGGCTCACCGGCCAATTCCTGCTCGAGGGTCGGCTTGCCCTTGGGCGGGTGAAAAATGGAGTGTTGGTCGCTGTAGAGCGCAAGCGGTACGCCTTTGCGCCTAAGTCCCTCGATCATGACGGTCACGTAGCCCTCCAGTGTTTCAGTCGGGCGGAAGGTGGCCGCGACCACTTCCCCGGTGGCGTCATCGATGATGCCGTGCAGGGTGAGCATGGGACCGCGATCCTCTAGCCAGGCATAGGGAGAAGCATCGATCTGCCACAGCATGCCCGCTTGAGGTTTGCGGGGGCGGGGTCGGTGAGCCTTCGGACGACGGCGCAGCCGCGCGGGACGCAACCCGCCTTCCAGCAGAATGCGGCGGACCGAAGAGACGCTTAAATGGATATTTTCGTGTTCGGCCAACAACTCGGCAAAGTGGGTGGCATTGCTTCCGAAGTAGCGCTCCTGATACAGGAGCATAACGCGTTGTTTAAGCGAATCGGCCAAGGTATGAGCGGGCTTACGGCCCCGATTCCCATGAGCGATGGCTTGTGCACCTCCGAGGCGATATTTGGCCTTAAGCCGATACGCTTGCCGAATACTGATGCCAAGAATGCGCGCGACATCCTGTTCCGCGAGATGGCCATCGATCCATTTTTCAAGAACCATAGCGCGTTTCAGTTCGCTCTTCGTCAAGGTGATCTGCTCCTTGCTCATACTGACATTTTCTCGGAACAGTTACACCCTGACAATATCACAGCACAACAACAGGAAGACAAGCCAAACAGTTGACAGCCCGGCCGCCTTCATGCTATATTATTTTCTGTTGCCGCACTTGATCGAATGTGCGGTATTGTCAGGAAATCCGGGCCTTTAGCTCAGCTGGGAGAGCGCTTCGCTGGCAGCGAAGAGGTCAGCGGTTCGAACCCGCTAAGGTCCACCATACCACGAACGCATGCAGTCCTTCGGGACTGATTTTTTCTTGGCTCGGGTATAGGGGTTAGGCAGCCTCAGCCGTTCCGCCGCATCCTGACAAAATTGCTGCAAAAATCATTTGAAAAACATGTTGACATCGAGTTGTGGAAGTGATATTATCTTTTTGTCGGCTTCGATGAAGCGACTTTCTCAAAACGGGTTCTTAGCTCAGTTGGTAGAGCAGGTGACTCTTAATCATCAGGTCCAGGGTTCGAGCCCCTGAGAACCCACCATTAACGAAGACAGACCGCCGGTCGCATGACCGGCGGTTTTTTATTTGCGTCGGCGGTGCAAGCTTAGTTTGGCCTGAACGCCGCCTCCAGGGCGCCCGTGTTCTCGAAACCGCGGAAATATTTGATCTTGCCGTCCTGCACTTCGACGACGACCGCCCAGCAGCTCTCGAACGTCCGGTTTGTGCTGCGGACCCGGTGCTTGAACCTTACCCACGCGAAGGCGGAAGTTTCATCGGCGAGGACTTTGCGGATTTCGAATTCCTGCGGATCGAGGTCTCTCGCAAACTTGGAGAGCAGCGTCCTTATTATGGACGGAACGATGGATGTCGGCGTCACCACCGTGCCGGATCATCCGGACGGCAGTATCGCGGTCGTCCCGCTGTTTCACGAAGAATTTGTGCTGGCGGTTCGCGCCGATCACCCGATGGCGAAGGCCAAGGCGATCCCGTTCGATCATTTGCGGCAAATCCGGATGTTCATGTTCGGCGCGGAACATCAGATCACGAAGCGGATCCGCGCTTGCTGCGAGGCGAAAGGGCTGGTCCTCGACAATCCCATCGTGACTTCCACGCTGTCGACGCTCCTGTCGCTCGTCGGACAAGGTCTGGGCGGAGCCATCCTTCCGCGGCTGCTGCTTGAGTATATGCGGCCCGACAACATTGCCGCCGTCACGCTGCTCGATCCCACGCCGAGCCAGGACATCTGCACTCTGTACCGCACGGACAAATATTTGAGCCAAGCCGCAAGAATCTTTATGGACGATCTGGTTTCTTTCGTGGAAAGCGTCAAGGCGCAGGCTGCCCTGTCATCGGGCTGAACCGTGCAGACGAATTGGAAAGAACGAACGACAACACGCACGCGCTGCGGTTCTATCAGAAGCAGGGCTTTCATCTGCATGCGCTTCGCGTCAACGCGCTTGCGGAATCGCGCAAGCTGAAGCCGGAAATTCCGGAGGTCGGCAATGACGGCTTTTCGCTGCGCGACGAGATCGAGTTGAGCATGTGGCTGGATTGATGGGAATTGGACTAACGGAACCATAAGACGCTATTTTATCGCCCACGCAATCTTTTGAATGTATAACGGAACGTGGTGCACTTATTGGGGCTGCGTGGACGATTTTTTTGCCTTTTTTCTGCAATAAAGTCATCTGGTTCCTTTAGCGCATGTAAATCGCATGATTTTGACCAATAGCGTATGTACGTTCCGTTAGCATTGAGCCTGTTACGCGTCATAACGTCTCTTCGCCCGGCCGTCCGATAGCCTGTCGCCGACGTTGACTTGATATGTGCGGTATCGAATATTGCCGCTCGCGACGACCAGATGGTTCGAATCTACAAGCCGATGCAGCACTTTGCGGGCATACCGTTCGGTGATTCGCAGATGACCGGCCAACTCGTTCGGCGTAAACGGCCGGAGCAGCCTGCGCGCGAACCGGACCGTTTCCGCCTCCAGCCAGTCCAGCCCCGCATCCGCATCGAAAGACAAAAATTTACCCACAAAGGACAACACCAGCTGCTTGCAAAACTCCGGCTCTTCCCGGATCGACAGGTACGCCACCGGCAGCCAGATCCAGCCGTCGAGCGAGAGCAGGCTTTGCCGGCGGCACAGATCCTTGAACCTCCGCGTATCCAGATCGCGAGCATGCGTCCGATAGTCCTGAATCTCGATGTTGCCTTTGGCGCCGCCCGGCATGAACGCGAGATCCAGATATTGGTAACCCTGGTGGAAATCGCGGACTTCCCATTCCGCATGCAAATGATTGAACGATCCGACAACGGGATACCAGATGCTGCGAAGAAACTCCACCGTACCATGGCTGAGCCCTTTTTCCAAAAGCTCGCGTCTCCGGTGGTTCTTCTCCTCCGCTATTTGCTTCTGCATCCACAGCTCATACTGTTTGGTGAACACGACGAATCTCCCCTCAATGAAAAATGCCGCTTCGATCCCGTGGGAGGATCAAAGCGGCATGTGCTTCATGACCGTTGATTTGAATATAACACCGGACAGCGCCGGGATCAAGCGCGGCATTCCCGTTCCGGAAGCGCAGAAGCGGGCAATTCAAACGGCGGTGATGAGGAGGACCGTCAGCGTTTTTCAACCGCGGCAAGTGAAAGAATCGCCCCCCAAACTTCCAACTTTTTTCAATCCCGCGCCGTCTAATTGGCATAAGCAACCGCTATTGCGTTCGAGCCTTATCCGGAATACATCGTATCTTGAAACGGCGCTTGCCTCGACAGCACGAATGCCCGGGATCTCCCGCGGAACGGGAGACAGCCGGGCATTTGCATTTGCTCGATAACAGCCGTCATCGCTATATTCGCACGACCATTCAAACCTCGCGGCCTGCCGGCGCCGTCCGGCTGCCCGCCAGCATCCAGACGGCGAGGACGAACATGGCGTGCGACCAGGTCAGCGGCACGACCCAGGCCGTTTCGCCGGTGCTGCGGTCGACTTGTTCCGGCAGCAGGCCGAGGCGCGTCCGGTGGTCGATCGCCCATTGCATCAGCCGCTCAGCTTCGTCCGGCCGTCCCTGGGCAATGCGGAATTGCGCGAGCCACAGCGTGGTCAGAATCCACGGGTTGCCACCGATGTACCGGTCGTTCTCGTAGCGCTTGATGCCGCCGACACCGGGCGTCCACAGCGCTTCCTGCACCCGGTCAGCCGTCTTCGCCATCCGCTCGTCGCTGACGTCAAGCGCCGCGAAGGGTACCGCAAGGCCGAGCAGGCTGACATCGACGATCGGATCGACGTCCAGCACATACCGCGCGTAGCCTTTGGCCGTCCGGGTGACCGTGCCGCCGGCTCCCGCCCCGACGGCGGCGTTGTACTGGTCTTCCGGCACGTTCAGTCGGATGGAGCGGTAATGGCAGCCGCGACCGGCATCCCACAGATGAGCGGCGATGCTGTCACGCACGCGCCGCGCGGCACCGCGCCACTTCTCGGCCGGTTCCCGCCGGCCGCGCGCCTCCGCGATGCGAGCGGCTGCGTCGAGGCCGCCAAAAACGGCCGCCGAGGAATAGGCGTGCTGGGCGACCCGTTCTTCCCACAAGTCATGGGACGGCTTCGGCAGGCCGTTCTCATCCAGCATGCGGACGAGGAAATCGGCGCCCCGCTCGACCGCTTCCCACACTTCATCGCCGAGCACCCATTCGCTGCCCGTCAGCTCGTAATGCCGCCACAATCCCCACAGGATCGATGCGCCTTCGTCAATCTGCAATCCCCACGACGGCGCGAGCGTGCCGTCATGATAGTGCCGCTGCTGCCACGCGCCGGACCGGTCCTGCGCGGTGAGCGCCCAGCGGAAGAACTTCTCTGACAGCGTCCCGAGTCCGGCCAGGTCCATCGCGGTTGCGATAAACGCGGCGTCCCGGCCCCAGCAGTAGCCGTATCCACCCGAGCGGGCGTAGGATTCATCCATTTCGGGCGCGGCAATGACGGCGCCGGACAGCTCGTCGCTCATCAGCTTCATGACGAGCAGGGAGCGCTCGTACAGGCTGCGGATCGGCTCATCGCCGATCGGGCACGGGTTGGCCGCCTTGAGCCAGTCGTGCCAATAATCGGCGGTTCGGCTATAGAGCTCGGCGTATGGCAAGGAGCGAAGTTCGCCGAGCAGCTCCAGGGCCGGTTCGATCCGATCCGCAGCCGACAGGTACAGCGTCAGCTCAACCGTTCCGTCGGGCGCGACATCCGGGAAGGTCCAGGCCAGCGCGCCGCCGGCGCCCAGCTGCGCTTCCGATCCGTTCAGCCGTCCGGATTCCGCCTCCTCGCGAGATGCGCCCGCCTGAAATTCGCTGCATGCCCGGTCCGCCGACACGGCGAAGACGTGCGCTCCCCGGTAATGGACGACAGCATCCGACGGTTCGTCGAAGAGCACCGCCTGATGATGGGGCGTCTCGCCGATCCAGAATGAAGCATAATGGATGAATTGCAGGGAGACGCTGCGAACTCCGGTGTTCGTGATCCGGTAATGACGAATCAGGGCTTCAACGTCGGGAACGACGAATTGCGTCGACTCGATCGAGACCGGGTGATCCGGGTGCGTGACGGTGCTGCGCATGATGTTGGTTCCGGGCTCGTACCCGGCGTCCGCCCGCCAGCCGTCCGTTTCGCTGTCGAACCACAGCGTGCTTCCGCCGTCGATCCGGATGCCGGTCCGCCACTCGTCCAGATGCTGCGGGCTGTCGATGTGCGGATGCCACAGACGATAGATGCGTCCTCCGGCTCCGAGCGCGGCCAGCATGCGGGAATTGCCGATGACGGCGTCAATCAGATGCGGTTTTTTGGACAGGTCGATTCGTTGCTGCGCTGCTTGTTGCAATCGCGTCATCTCCTCACGGGCATGAATTTGGCAGGCTTATCCAAAACTTCATTTGACGGACGAGCCGCGCACGATCAGACGGTGCGGAATGATTTTGCGGGTCTGGTGCAGCGGTTCCTTGGCAATCGTCTTGATCAGCGTCTGCGCCGTCATGTAGCCGATCTGGTACGTGCCGATGTCCACGCTGGTGAGCGGCGGCGACATATGCTCGGACAGTGAAATGTTGTTGAAGCCGACCAGGCACATGTCCTGCGGGACGGAGTAGCCGAGTTCGTTCAGGCCGTGCAGCACGCCGAAGGCGACGATGTCGTCGATGACGACGAGCGCGGTCGGCCGCTCGGGCAAATTCATCAGCATCGACATGGCGCGGTAGCCCGTCTCCTGCAGAAACTCGCCTTCAACGATCCAGTCTTCCGAAATGCTCAGCCCGGCTTCGAGCATGGCTTGCCGATATCCCGTGAGCCGGTCCTGCGAGACGGTCAGCTCCTGCGGGCCGCTGACGAAGCCGATCCGCTCATGCCCCTGGTTGATCAGGTGGCGGGTGGCATCGTATGCCGCCTGCACGTTGTCGTTGTCGACCGTCGGCGCATCGGGGAAGTCCGGAGAGCGGCCGATGATGACGAACGGGAACCCGACTTCATTGAGAAAATGGATCAGCGGGTCTTTCGTCTTCGAGCTGAGCAGAATGATCCCGTCGACCCGACGCCCGCGCACCAGCCGTTTGACGGTCTCGAGCTCGTCCGATTCGCTGCTTCCGGACGCGATGAGCAGGTCGTACCCCGAACGGTTGGCCTGCGCGAGAATGCCGCGCAGCACTTCATGGAAGAAGTAGTTCTGGAACAGCTCTTCGGCCGGACGGGGCAGAATGACGCCCAATATATGGGTGGCTTTCGACACGAGCCCCTTGGCCATGCTGTTCGGATGATAGCCGAGCTCTTCCATGACCCGGGTGACGCGTTCGATCGTTTCCTTGCTGATCCGCGGGTGCTTCGAGATGACGCGGGATACGGTCGAAGGCGATACGCCGGCCCTCCTTGCGACGTCCTTGATGGTGACGGACATGGTTGTTTTCCCTCCGTGCAATCGTTACCACACAAATGTTAGGTACAATAGTACAGGAAATCAATTAAATTGTAAAGATTGGACCAATCCTGAGCGTACAAGCGCTCACCGGGGATGCTTGTTGCACGGATCAGTCTTCCAAAACACGAGAAAAAACGACTATAAACAAAGCAATCAGGAGAAAACCCAATGCAAACGGACCATAATCTTGAAATATGGCCAAATCAGCATTGTGCAAACGATTTACTAATTTTACCCCATCCCTTATGATAGCGTTAAACAATAAAGCGCTTACGTCGACGGAAAAGCGCTGCCAACAAGCATAATTTCCAGCTCTGATGCAGATGGTCGGCGTTTTTCCACGAAGTTTGTACAAACGTTTGCTCAGATTCCGTTCTGGGCTCCGCGCTTGAAAGCAGGCAAAGGGGGGAAGTGCCGCCGGTTTGCGCCAGGAGGTTTGAAATTCGCCAGGAATACGGAAGGTGTGCACTCGCATCTGTCATTTTCCCGGTTACATGACGACAAGGAAAGGGGTTCTCACGCGAAATGAACACGAGAAACAAGAAATGGATGTCCATGGTCATCATGCTGGTGCTTGCGCTGGTGCTGGCTGCCTGCGGCGGCGGCAACAACAACGCGGGCAATACCGGAAGCAATGCAGGCGGCGAAACTTCGTCGAACGGCCAAAACAGCGGCAACGCCGGCGGCAACTCCGGCGACGCGGGCGCGGAAGAGCCGCAGATCGAAGAAGGCGCGCAGCTCCTCGTATGGGACAACAGCGACGCCGAATTTGAATGGGCGCAATATGTGGCGGAAGAATTTACGAAGCAGTACGGCATCCCGGTAACGGTCGAGAACGTCAACCATACGGACGCGCCCGGCAAGCTGCAGACGGACGGACCTGCCGGCCTCGGCGCAGACGTCTTCCTCGCGCCGCACGACCATACGGGGAACATGGCGTCAGCCGGTCTCATCCTGGAGAACTTCTACAGCGACGAAATCATGAACGAGCACATCGACGCAGCCATCACCGGCGGTTCCTTCGAAGGCAAACTGTACGGATATCCGATTGCGGTTGAAACGTACGGGCTGTTCTACAACAAAGATCTGGCGGAAAAAGCGCCGGAAACGTGGGAAGAACTGTTCGAGATGGCGAAGGCGTTCAACGATTCGGCGAACCAGAAATACGGCTTCATGTATGAAGTCGGCAACTTCTACTATGACTTCTCGTTCATCGGCGGCTACGGCGGCTATGTGTTCGGCTCGGACAATACGGACCCGAACGATCTCGGCCTGAACTCGGAAGCCGCGGTGAAAGCGGCGCAATTCGTCAAGCGGATCCATGACGAGATTCTGCCGATCAAGAAAGAAGACATCACCTACGACATCAAGGATTCGCTGTTCAAGGAAGGCAAGCTGATGTTCAACATGAACGGTCCGTGGGCCGCCGCAGGCTATCGCGACGCCGGCGTAAACTTCGGGGTCGCGCCGCTGCCGAAGCTGGACAACGGCGAGCGTCCGACGAGCTTCTCGGGCATCAAGTCCTACTATGTCAATGCTTACACGAAGTATCCGGAAGCGGCTTCGCTGTACGCGAAATTCGCCGCCAGCAAGGAAATGCAGCTCAAGCGCTTCGAGATCACCGGCCAGGTGCCGACCCTTAAAAGCCTGTCCGACGATCCGACGATCAAGAGCGATCCGGTCGTATCCGGCATTCTGGAGCAGGCGCAATACGCCATCCCGATGCCGAACATTCCGGAAATGCAGACGGTCTGGGGTCCGATGGCATCCGCCTTCTCGCTCATCTGGAACGAGAACATCGATCCGCAGCAAGCGCTTGACGACGCGAAGAAGCAGATCGAAGACGCCATCAAACTGATGCAATAAGCGGCTGCCTGACCGAACGGGCGGAACCCGTGTCCGATGCGCGTGCTCGGGCACGGCTTCCTTTTTCATTAATTGTACAGGATGGTGGTTCTTCTGAACGGCAAGGTACACGCGCGTGCCGGCGCGCTGCTGTCGCTGCTCTTCATGGGCCTCGGACAGATCTACAACCGGCAGTTCGTGAAAGGACTGCTGTACGCGCTGCTGGAGCTTTATGTGCTGATCTTCTGGTCGAAGCCGTTCGTCGAAGGGATGCGCGGGCTGATCACATTGGGCGACAAGGTGCAGCAGCGAAGCGCCCGCGGCACGATCATCGAACAGGGCGATCACTCGATCATCCTGATGATTACGGGGATCATTTTCGCCCTGCTGTTTCTCCTGTTCATTGCGGTCTACGCGCTCAACATCCGCGATGCGTACAAGGTCGGCGCGATGCGGGACAAAGGGGAGAAACCCCGCAATTTCGCGGCGTCGATCGCGCATGCCTGGGAGCAGGGCTTTGCCTATATCCTGCTGACGCCGTCTTTCGTGTTCGCGCTCTTCACGATCGTGCTGCCGCTTATCTTCGGCATTCTGATCGCGTTCACGAACTATTCCGGTCCGAACCACCTGCCCCCGAAAAATCTGGTCGACTGGGTCGGCTTCGAGACATTCACCAGCCTGATCCAGTTCCGGGCGTGGAGCAACACCTTCGTCGGCGTACTGACCTGGACGGTCATCTGGGCGCTGCTGTCGACGTTCACCACGTACTTCGCCGGACTGTTCTACGCGCTTCTGCTCAATCACCGGGTGGTCAAGTTCAAGAAGTTCTGGCGCACCCTGCTCATTCTGCCCTGGGCGGTGCCGGGCGTCATCTCGCTGCTCATCTTCCGCAACATGTTCAACGGCGAGTTCGGCCCGATCAACCAGTATCTGAAAATGATCGGTCTGCAGGCGATTCCGTGGTTCTCCGACCCGTTCTGGGCAAAATTCGCGATCGTCGTCGTCAACATCTGGTTCGGCTTCCCGTATTGGATGGCGCTCATGTCCGGTGTGCTGACGAACATCGACAAGGAGCTGTACGAAGCGGCCGAGATCGACGGTGCGGGCGGATTCCAGCGGTTCCGGAGCATCACGCTGCCGCTCATCCTGTTCTCGACGGCGCCGCTGCTCATCATGAGCTTCGCGCACAACTTCAACAACTTCAATATGATCTACCTGTTCACGTCGGGCGGACCCGCCAATCCGTCCTACAGCTACGCGGGCTCGACCGATATTCTGATCTCGTGGATCTACAAGCTGACGCTCGAGCAGAACAAGTTCAACATGGCGTCGGTCGTATCGATCTTCATCTTCATTGTCGTCGCCGGGTTCTCGATCTGGAATTTCCGCAGGACGAGGGCGTTCAAAGAGGAGGACATGGTGGCATGATGAAGAGGAAGGGAAAGGAAGGGATCGAAGATGCAAACGAGCACAAGGCCGGGTGACAAGCTTGCGGCATGGGTCATCTACCTGATCCTGATTGTAACAGCCATCGCTGTCATTTATCCGCTCTATTGGGTGGTCCTCGGCGCGCTGAACCCCGGTTCGTCGCTGTTCCGCACCTCGGTCTTGCCAACGGGGCTGACGCTGGACCACTTCCGCGAACTGTTCAATGAGACGGATTATCTGCTCTGGTACCGCAACACGCTTTTTGTCGCCGTCATGAACATGATTCTGTCCACGGTGCTCGTCGTTACGGCGGCTTATGCGTTCTCGCAGTTCCGTTTTCCCGGCAGAAAGCAGACACTGATGGCGATGCTCGTGCTCCAGATGTTCCCGAGCTTCATGGGCATGATCGCGATCTACATTCTGCTCTTGCAGATCAATCTGCTGGACAATCTGTGGGGCCTCATCCTCGTCTACGCGGGCGGGTCGATTCCGTTCGGCGCCTGGCTGGTGAAAGGCTATTTCGACGCGCAGCCGAGAAGCTTGGTGGAAGCGGCGAAAATCGACGGCGCATCGAACTTCACCATATTCTTCGGAGTCATGATGCCGCTGTCGGTACCGATCGTCACGTTCGTCGCGGTCAACAATTTCATCGGACCGTGGATGGACTTTATTTTCGCCCGGCTCGTGCTGCGTTCCAGCGACAAATATACGCTGGCGATCGGACTGTTCAACATGGTGACCGGCCGGTCCAACACCGACTTCACGAAGTTCGCGGCGGGCGCGCTGCTCGTCTCGATTCCGATTGCGCTGCTGTTCCTGTTCCTGCAGCGATATATTATTGAAGGTTTGAAAGCGGGAGCCAACAAAGGATGAGGAAATTCCGACTGTTCGCCATCGTGTTCGCCGTTGTCGTCATCCTTTTCTCGAGCGCGGTGCTCTGGATCGGGATGCGGCAGCAGCAGCTGGACCAGGCGCGGATGAAGGAGGCGCGGGACCGGGATTCGAACGTGTTCTACGAGATCTTCGTCCGCGCCTATCACGACAGTGACGGCGACGGCAAGGGCGATCTGAACGGCATTACCGCCAAGCTGGACGATCTGCAGGAGATGGGCATCAGCGGCATCTGGATGACGCCGATCCACCCGTCGCCGAGCTATCACGGCTATGATGTGACGGATTACTACGCGATCCATCCGGATTTCGGCACGATGGAAGATTTCGAGCGGTTGATCGAGGAAGCGCACAAGCGGAACATCCGGATCATCATGGACCTCGTCGTCAACCATACGAGCAGCAAGCATCCATGGTTCGTCGAAGCGAAGTCGAGCGAGAACAGTCCGAAGCGCGACTGGTATGTCTGGGCGGACGAAGAGACGAACGTGAACGCGGTCAGCGCCATCGGCGGCAAGGCATGGCATCCGGTCAGCACCGGCCGCTACCTGGGCATCTTCTGGGACGGCATGCCGGATCTGAATCTGGACAATCCGGAAGTGCGCGCGGAATTCATCCATATTGCCCGCTTCTGGCTGGACAAAGGGGTGGACGGATTCCGCCTCGATGCCGCGAAACATGTGTACGAGGACCTGCAGGGCGACAACAAGCGGACGGAAGTGGCGGAAAAGAATGTCGCGTGGTGGCGGGAATTCCGCGCCGGTCTGGAGGAAGTGAAGCCGGATGTGTATCTCGTCGGCGAGGTGTGGGACGCGCCTTCCGTCATCGGTCCTTATCTGGACGGCGCGCTCGATTCCGGCTTCAACTTCGATCTGGCTGGACGGCTGATCCAACTTGCGAAATCCGAGAACGCGACGGATATCGCCGCGAGCATCCGCCGTGTCCACGACTACTACGCCGAAGTGTCGGGCGGCAAGTTCATCGACGCGACGTTCCTGTCGAACCACGATCAGAACCGCGTCATGAGCCAGCTCGAAGGCAATGTCGACCACGCGAAGACGGCCGCGGCCTTGCTGCTCACGCTTCCCGGCCGGGCGTTCATTTACTACGGCGAGGAAATCGGGATGCAGGGCGTGAAGCCGGACGAGAATCTCCGCCGGCCGATGGACTGGGACGAAGTCGAGCGGCAACATAACGATCCGGACTCGCTGCTCAATCATTACCGGCGGCTGATCCAGTGGCGGAAGCTGGAGCCGGCGCTGGCGTTCGGCACGGTCGAGTCGTACGCGACCGGGAACAAGTGCGTCGTCTCGTTCATTCGCGAGCATGAGGGCGAGCGGCTGCTCGTGCTGCACAATCTGTCCGGAGAACCGCAGAAGGTCGGACTCGAGTCGAAGGCGGGCATCGAGGCGGCTGCTTTGGCCGTGACGCTGGCGTCCGCACCGGGGATCCAATACGACGGCGGCGAAGTGACGCTGCCGGCGTACAGCACGGCGGTGCTCAAAGCGAAATAAGCGTTGGTTCGTGAAGACGAGGACGTCCGGGAGCGGGCGTCTTCGTTTTTTGCGCCGGTCGTTCATGCTCTCTGTTGTGCAAGCCTTGCCCGGAGCGGTTTTGACAGCCCGCCGTCCGGCTTCATGCCGGTTGTCAATGAGAACCGTTATCACTTATAATAGTAAAATCGACTGTCAGAGGAGAGAACCTGCCAGCATGACCACCCATCCCTTCGCAACGGAATCGAGCAGACGACGACGCGCTGTCCTGGTGATGACGGCAGCCCTAATCCTGATTGCGGCCGTATGCGTCATCAGCATCAACACCGGCCATATCCGGCTGTCGCCGGCGGTCGTGGCGAAGACGCTGTTCGGCCTGGGGACCGACCGGGAAGAACTGATTCTGTTCGAATTTCGGCTGCCGCGCATTGTCATCTCGATTCTGGTCGGCGCCGCGCTTGCCGTATCGGGCTGCATCCTGCAGGGCATTACCCGCAACGCGTTGGCCGATCCGGGCATTCTCGGCATCAATGCCGGGGCGGGTCTGATGGTGATGTTCTTCGTGGCGTACGGTTCGACGTCGACGTTATCGACGCTGTTCATGCTCCCGGTGTTCGCCCTCCTCGGTGCCGGTGGGGCGGCGGCGCTCATCTTCGCCCTTGCGTACCGCCGTCACGACGGCGTGTCGCCGACCGGTCTCGTGCTGACCGGGATCGCGGTGGCGCTCGGACTGAACGCGGCTATCATCGTGCTGACGCTCAGGCTCAGCCCGGAGCAATATCAGTTCGCCGCTACTTGGATGGCGGGCACGATCTGGGGAACGAACTGGAAGTTCGTGCTGGCGATGCTGCCATGGGTCGCGGTGCTGCTGCCGTACGCGCTGCTCAAGGCGAGGACGCTGAACGTGATGAATCTCGGCGAGCAGACGTCGGCCGGGCTCGGGGTTCCGGTGCAGCGGGAGCGTTTCAAGCTGCTCGCCGTTGCCGTCGGCCTCGCCGGCTCGTCGGTCGCCGTCGCCGGCGGCATCGCCTTCGTCGGCCTCATCGGGCCGCATCTCGCCCGACGGCTCGTCGGGCCGCAGCACCATTACCTGCTTCCGGCATCCGCGCTGCTCGGCGGCCTGCTGCTCGTGACCGCCGACACGGTCAGCCGGCTGCTCGCGCATCCGACCGAGATCCCGACCGGCATCGTCGTCGCTGTCATCGGCGCGCCGTATTTCATTTATTTGCTGATGAAGACGAGAGATTGATATCGAATCCGCCCGCCGGGGCGGTTTTTTGCCGCTGACGGAATGCTTGCGGCTTAAGGTATCAGGTGGTAAATCTGGATCTCGGCGACCACACCCTCCTGAACCTCGAATTGCAAATGGTTATAGCCCTCATCCGTTATCCAGTAGGCTGCATTGCGGGGATCGGTTCTTCCGTCAGGAGCCATCTCAATAGCCGGATAGGCGTTTTTCAATTCTTCCAATGTGCTTCCGACTCCGATGCCCCGCGGTGTCAGGTACCCCTTCCCGGAAACCTTCATGGACATGATCCAGAACGTCTCGCCGTTCTGCTTCGGTGAGAACAGTTCAAGATGAAGCCCGTCGTAGTCCAATCTTTTGACAAATGACCCCGTGAGGGTGTCGGCATTTTCGAGCACTTCCACGGACTGCGCTGCAGGGGGGCCAAGCACGTCTTCGAGATTCACTTCGTGATCCCATGCATGAAGCGCAATGATGGAATCGTTGACCTTAATGGAGAAGTCGTTGAGCGAGATGCCGTCGGTCGTTGATTCGGTTGCATCATCGTCTTCCAATGAATCGTCAGCCGGTTCCGATTGACCGTCCGGTTCAGATTCGCCGGCCAAGAAAGGAGCGAGCAGCTCGACCAACCGGCCTGCGATGTCCTCCGGCAACGTGTAAATGGTCTCCGTGTTCGTCACGTACATGATCGCTCCCGCGGTTCCCTCCGGATGCAGCCACATATGCAAGCCTTCTGTGTGCCCGTTCGCGTAAACCATCTCCACATCATATTCCGGTTGCGCCACATCAACAATGCCCGGCTGCTTCTCCGCCTTTGAAACGGCCAGCTTGAACAGTTTAAGTGTCGGTCTGTCCTCGAATACCGCGAAAAAATCCGGATTGACTTTCCCGAAACCGGTTGACAAGGATACACCGACTTTTGTTATGGTTGGATTAAACAGGTAGTAGGCGCCATGGTACACAAAGGGTACGAGCACGAACAGCAGCAGGAGAGGCAGAATCTTTTTCAATCCCCCGGACCTCCAGAAATAGAATCGATTCTTTTATTTAGACGTGAACATCCATTGAATGGTTGCGTCCAAAAGCCGACGATTCCCCTGACCGGGAATGACGGCATCCCGATTCATGATGAACCGGAACTGGAGAAATGGATATGAAATTGCGAAAAAGGTACGTGCTCATCGCAGCCGCCATTGTTGTCATTCTGCTCTGGATGGCCAGCTTCTTCTCTCCCGAAGGGGCAATCCGAAGATACATGGTGCTTCATCTTCACCCGATCAGCGCCTTCACGTCGAAAATTACAGACATGGAGCGGTATGATCTGCAATACGGGCATCTTTACGACGTTTCCGGCTACGAGGATCGGATGACCCGCGATGAGTTAAGTGTATTCTATGTAAAAAAGAAGGGGCCGTTCTGGTATGTCGGCAGCGTCGGCTCGGCTCCATAAATGCAGATCTGATTCACGAGTTGGAGGGAGTCTGTGGTGCGGTTCGCGAGGAATGTTTTGGCGATGAGAAAAGTTCGATTGGTGTTGTCCCTGGCCTTGATCGCATGTCTGACGTTTTCGACGCTGCCCTCCGCGCAGGCGGAAGCCGGCCGGACCGTGAATATTCAAGTCAAATCCAGGTTCGTTTCAGAGTTTCCGGATATCAAGCAAGAGGGGATCATCGAGAACGGCCGAGCCTACCTGCCGCTCCGACATCTTGCCGCCATCTTGCAGCTGAAGGTGCATTGGGACGAGAAGCGGAAAACCGCGACCTTCATTCAGCCTGGCCGGGAGCTGGTGCTTTCCACCCGGACGAACACGGCCTGGCTCAACGGTCAAGCCCGCACGCTGGATACGCCTCTCAAGATTCACAATCAGCGCCGCTATGTTCCCGTCCGCTTCGTTGCGGAGTGGTTTGACGGCGAGGCCGTGTGGGACGAGCAAACAAGAACCGTCGTGATCAAGGACAATTCGCCTTTTATCTCCGCATTGGTCGATCAGGAAATGTACTGGTTCGATCATTTGAAGGGCGAACTATACCGCAGCATTGGAGGCCAGACGCCGGTCAAGCTTGGCAGCTTCAAAGTCCTCGCCGGAAGCGGGACGGAGCCGACTTTCAGTTCGATAAAAGCTGAAAAAATGAGCGGTTCGAATCGATGGTTGTCTATCCATCTGGTTGTCCACGGGTTCACCGGCATTTATGTTGTGCACGGGGTGTTTCTGAAGGACGGGCAGGTATTGCATCACGCTGAACTGGAGTACAGCGGAATATACTCGTTGGTGCATATGAGCCGGTACGATCGGTATGCTGTGTTGTCTGACGGCATTCAGGTTCAAATCGTCGATGCCGAAGGAGAAATCGTGAAAGAACTCGACCTTCAGGCATTGACCGGCGTGGACGACCGACTGATGATTGAGAAAGTGACGGATCGGTACATGCTGGTGAGGCCTTTCCAGACGCCGTATCTGATTCTTGTTGACCTGATCAAGCAGGAAGGTGTCAAGCTGTACCAGCAATTCTATTCCGAAGAAGATCAGCTTGCGAGCGAAAACGTGGGCTACAACAGCTATGAGTTTCTCCACTACTTCGATTTGCACCTGGAAAAAGAAGAAAGCAACACGTTGTATTTTACGAGCAGATCCATCGAAACCGGCGAAATTCAGACTTATACGTACACGATTGGCAAGTAATATCGATTCTTGCAGTCCGCCCTGGACGGCATGTTGCCGGGGCGGATTTTCGTCTGCATGTGCACACCAAGCGGTTGTTTGCAGGTTAGCATGCCTGACCCGTCCGCGTCCCCCTTCGGATGCCGAACACCGCCATGGCGACAACCGGCAGACACGCCGCGAGCACGAAGATCCACTGCATCTCAAGCGCTTCCAGCGCCAGCCCCCAGCCGGCCGCGCCGACCCCGATGCCGAAATCGAGCGCAACGTAGAAGGTGGCGTTCGCCTTGCCGCGGTTCGCCGGGTCCGCGTTCGTCACGGCCATCGCATTGAGCTGCGGCACCAGGCAGCCGTTCGCGAAGCCGAACAGGGCGGCCCAGCCCAGCAGCTCCCACAGCGAGCGGGAGAAGCCGATGCCGGCGAGCGCGATGATCAGAAGGATCAGGTTCACGATGACGATCGCATTCGGACCCGACCGCGCCGACCACCGGCCGACGATGAAGCGGGACAAAGCCAGCGCCGCGGCCTGGACGAAATAGAACAACCCGATGCCTTCGATGTTCCGGCTGATCGCGAAAGTCGGGAGGAAGACCGTGACCGAGCTGGTCGAAAGCGAGACGAACAGGACGACGGCCGACGGGCGGACGGCCCGGGGTTCCAGCATCATCCACCGCGGCTTCGCCGCACCCGGCGCATCGGCGGCCGGACGGCCGTCTCCGGCTGCCGACCCGTCGCTGCGCCTGCGCTTGTCGGAATCGATTCCGGCCCCGATGACAAGCGCGATCAGCGCCACGGCCCCGGTCGCACTGTAGAGTACGGTGAAGCTGAACGTATCGAGAAGGGACAAGGCGGCGGTCGGCGCGACGGCGATGGCCAGCGTGCCGAACAGGCCGAAGTAGCCGAGACCTTCCGTCATCCGGCGTTCCGGCAAGACGTCGGAAGCGATCGTGCTGGACGCGGTCGAACTGGCCGAGAACGAAATGCCGTGCAGAATGCGGAGCAAGATCAGCGCCGGTATGAACGCGACAAAGCCGTACAGGAAGGTCGAGATCATGTAGACGGCCGTTCCGATGAGGAAAATGGGCTTCCGACCGTACGCATCAAGCGAGACGCCGATGAACGGGCGGGTCAGGAGGGCGGCCAGCGTGAAGAAAGTCATCGACAGGCCGGCGAGCGCATGGCTGCTGCCCAGATGATAGAAAAAGAGCGGCATCGTCACGATCTGCACCTGCGTGCAGGTCCGAACGAGCGTGGTTGCGGCGGTCACTTTCACAAAATCAGCGGTCCAGATCCGATCCGCCGGCGCGCGGCGGGCGGAAGCGGGGGAGCCGGCGGTCGGCATGCAGTCGTCCTCCCGGGAATTCATTCACGCGGTTTACTAAATCGTTTTAGCTATTCCAAGAGTATCGTAAGGAAATCTAGCTTCCATGTCAACCAAATGGATTGACAGCTTATGGTGCAAGCGCTATCATATTTTAAGCTAAAACGACATAGCCAGGATTGGAGGGTTACCATGATCAAAAAGGCCAGCGTCACCGTTCATCCGTCGTACAAGATCGGCGTTGTGGACAAGCGGTTGTTCGGCGCGTTTTTGGAGCCGATCGGGAACTGGGTCTACGGCGGCATCTACAATCCCCATCATCCGACCGCCGACGACATGGGGTTCCGCAGAGACATCTTGGACGCCGTCCGGGAGTTCGACCTTCCCGCGCTTCGTTTTCCCGGCGGCAACTGGGTATCGGGCTGGGATTGGAAAGGGTCCATCGGACCGCTCGAGCAGCGCCGGGCGCAACTCGATCTGGCGTGGTTCCAGATTGAGCCGAACATCATCGGCCACAACGAATATCTGGAATGGACCCGGCGCGCGGGCACGGAGCCGATGTACACGATCAATCTCGGCACGGAAGGCATCAAGAGCGCCGCGCAGCTCGTCGAGTACTCGGTTCATCCCGGCGGCACCTGCTGGTCGGAGCTGCGGCGGAAGCACGGCCATCCCGATCCCTGGCCGATCAAGACGTGGTACCTCGGCAACGAAATGGACGGTCATTGGCAGATCGGCTCCTGGGAGAAAGATCCCGTGGGCTTCGGCATCCGCACCCACGAGATTTCCAAGGTGATCAAGTGGATCGACAACAAGGCGGAGACGGTTTTTGCGGGCACTTCGGACCATCACAAACATTTTCCCGAATGGGAGATGGCGGCTCTCGAGCAATGCTACGAATCGGTCGATTACGTGTCGCTGCACCATTACCACTCCGTGCCGGAGGGCGATATCGCGAACCTGCTCAACATTTCGTCCGTCTTCGAGGACTACATCCGGACGACCATCGCCATCTGCGACTACATCCAGACCAAGATCCGCACGCCCAAGAAAATGTACATTTCTTTCGACGAATACGGCGCCCATTTCGGCAGACAGGTCGAGGTGCCCTTCGGCCGCAGGGGATGGCATGACGTCTCGAAGAGCTACTTCCAGTTCGCGCCGCGCGAGAACGTCTTCAAGAATCCGCTGGATTGGCTGAACGGGGAGGAGGCCGGAAACACGGCACGGTTCCACAACCATCAGATGCTTACCGCCCTCGCGATGTCGTCGGTGCTGCTCACGTTCCTGCGCCATGCGGACCGGATCAAGATCGCCTGCATGACCGGCGGGCTGCGGAACGCGATCGCGTTTGACAGCAAGCACGTATGGAAGAACGCAACCTATTACCCCTTTTATCAATTGAACCGGCTGGCCCGCGGCGGCATGTCGATCCTGCCCGTCGTCGACGGCCCGACGTTCAATACGGAGCAGTTCGCGCTGTCCGGATCGAACCAATGCCACGCTTACGAGAACGTGCAGGCGATTGAAGCAGCCGCCGTTCACCATGAGGAGAAGGGCGAAGCCGTCGTCTTCCTGATCAACCGTTCGGTCGAGCACGATATCGCGGTCGAGCTGGATGTGAGAGGATTCGAGGGGTACAGGCTCGTCGAGCATCTCGAAATGTACACGGACGATCTGACAAAAGGGAACAGCCACGACCAGCCGGATGCAATCATCCCGAGACCGAACGCCGGTACCCGAATGGACGGCGGGAAGGTGACGGCGCTCACGAAAAAGTTGTCGTGGAACGTGATCCGCCTGGCCAAATCCTGACGACATTCTTGACATCTCGCATGCCATTCCTTATAAAAGGGGTAACACGAATGGAATGGGACGGATGGGGATGTCGACGATCAAAGAAATTGCCGAGCGGACGAAGCTTTCGGTCGGCACCGTATCCATCGTGCTGAATGGCCGCGGCGATGAGATGCGGATTTCGAAGAAGACGCAGCAGCGGGTGTTGGAAGCCGCGCAGGGGCTCGGCTATCTGCCCAATATTTCGGCCAGGCGGCTCCGGCAATCGGGCACGCGCAACATTCCGGCCATCGCCACGTTCTGGCCTTCCGATCTGGCTCCGGAACTGCTCGGCCGGTTCTTCACGGGCGCGCAGAGCCCGATTCTGGAGCAGGAATATGCGTTCGAAATGTCGATCCAGCCTTACAAGCGCGGCCATGTCGAGAAGATCAAAGAGATGTGCGACAGCGGCATGTACCACGGCGCGATCATTACGGGCGTCTCCGCGGAGGAACAGCGCTACCTGGAAAGCAACCGGTGCAACGTGCCGACCGTGCTGTTCAACCGCGAGAGCAGCGTCTACAGCTGCGTCTACGTCGACTCCTACGAGATCGGCCGCAAGGTGGCGGAATTGTTCGCGAACCGCGGCCACAAGAAAGTCGGCACGATCGTCCCTGAACATCTGGTGAATGCGGAGAACAATCTGCGCTACCGGGGATTCGTCGAGTCGTGCGGCAGGTACGGGCTGGAAATCGAGGATCGGCACATTCAGGTCGCCCCGATGTCGATGGAAGGCGGCAACAGCGCCGCCCGGCGGATCGTGGAAGGGGGAGGCAGGGTGCCGACGGCCATGTTCTTCCCGATCGGCATCATGGCGGTTGCCGCCCTGCCCGTCTTCCATCGCGCCTCCATCCGCATTCCGGATGATCTGGAGATCGTGACCTACGGCGATCACGAGGCCGAGAAGTACAGCGTCCCGTCGCTGTCGACGGTCAAACTGCCGGTGGAAGAAATGGCGGCGGCCTGCATCCGGCTCGTCATGGGATTGATCCAGGATCCCGGGGTAGGCCCGAAATCGGTCGTGTTCGAGACGCCGTTCATCTTCCGCGAGTCGTGCGGCGGATTTATCCGGGAACTGTAACCCCGCATTCGCCTGTTCGCCTGCTCGTCACCACCCGTTCGAATCGAACCGCATATCCGCATCCGATCCGTATCGCAAGCCGGCTCCCCGAGCCGGCTTTTTTCGTTGCCGCTGAGCCTGAACGCGGCGCCTAGGCGGTTTTGTACGGAAAGCGGACCATAACCCTCAGGCCGCCCGTATCAACGGATTCGAAGTCGATGGATGCCTGCCGTTCGCCGAACATCAGGCTGAGCCGGCGGTACACGTTCCAGATGCCCAGATGACGGCTCTCGCCGGCAGCACGGGACACATCCGAGACGTTCTGGCGCAGTGCAGCCAGCTTCGCGGGCTCCACGCCGATGCCGTTGTCTTCCAGCGTGACGACGACAAGCTTGCCGCCGTCCGCCGTTTGTTCGGTGCCGCACGTGATCAGGATGCGGAAGGACTTCGTTTTCTTCTGATAGCCGTGGATGATCGAGTTTTCCACGAACGGCTGGAGGGTAAGCGGCGGCACGGACGCGCTGCCGAGTTCGGGAGGCATGGAGATGTCGAACGACAGAATGTCCGGATAGCGATACTGCTGGATCGTGAGGTAGTCCCGGATATGGTCCAGTTCTTCCTTCAAGGTCAGCACCGTCCTGCTGCTCGCCGTCACATAGCGGAAATAGCGCGCGAGGAGCTGGGTCATGTGCTGCACGGACTCCTGATCCCCGAGCTGAGCCAGACCGCTGATCAAATTCAGGCTGTTGCTGTAGAAATGCGGATTGATCTGCATTTGCAACTGTTTCATCTCCGCGAGCTGCACGCGCAGCTGCTCCTCGTACACCGACACTTTGAGCGTTTTGATCTCTTCGGCCATATTGTTGAACGCGAAGTTCATGTAATTGAACTCGTTGGATGCGTTGAGCTCGATGCGCGTATCGAGATCGCCGTGCGAGATGCGCTGCATGCCGCGGATGAGCGTGCGCATCGGCGTCAGCAATACGCGCCGAATGAAGGCAATGTAGAAGACCACGATGATGAAAATGACGGCCGGCATCCAATAGATGACCTTCTGGAAGAAAGAGAGATTCTGCAGGACATCGGTGGAAGGGATCAGGATGACGTACCGGAGTCCCTGGTGCTCGGAATATCGGGACAACAGAAAATATTGCGGATTGGATCCGTTGTGTTCGGCGCGGTCGTTCAAGATCTGCCCGACGCGTTCCGGCGGAAGGCCGTGCGACACGAGCACCTCCCCGTCTGCGGACAGGATCGCCGAATGAACCGCGCCGAGCGATTCGAGGAGGCGGTTGAGGTTGATCCAGGCGCCCAGATAGATGTCCGGAAAATCGCGGTAGATCCGAATCAGATACAGTTCGCCGTCGATCGACACGAAATCCGAAAGGAATGTGCCGTACGCGATCCGCGAAGATTTCGCGACATCGTCCATCAAATTTCGCGCAGCCATGTACTTCCGGTCGTAGCCGGATCGGTTCGTTGTGAGCAACAGCGTCGAATGCTGCGGCGAAAAGTAGGTGAACGAGTCGACGTCGGGCATGAAGTTCAGCATGTAGGTGAATTTGGTGTTGGTCCGCACCTTGATCAGCGTGTTTCGCGTCTCTTCCCGGAACGGGTAGTCGATGGCGGTCGTGTCCAGTTCCTTGTGCAGAAAATTGGCCAGGTACTTCTCCGCTCCCATGAACAGCTCATCCGTCTTGTTGATGAAGTTGGCCAGCGTCTTCTCGTAGGAGTCGGTGACCTGCGTCCTGACGATGTTCCGCGCATAGGTGTTGACGTAGATCAGAAAGGCCACCAGCGGAGCGATGACCAGGATGAAGAGTAGGACGAATTTCGTCTGGATTGAATTCAGAAACTTCATCCTCCATCTGCGCTTCGCCATTCGGCTTCCCTCCTTGAACGTATTATGATCCGCAGGTCCCGGGCTTGTCCATACCCGGCCGGCTCCCGGAGCGCGAGATGTCAACGAATTGCTATGACAGGTTGAGAGAGTGTTAGCGAGGATCCGCGCGGGCGGGATATACTCGACACATCTTGATGCGAAGCGGGTGAATGGCTTGGCGTACGGACAATCAACCAAATGGAGAAAACTGCTGAAGTTTTGGCCGCTCTACCTCATGATGCTCCCGACGATCGTTCTCCTGCTCATCAACAACTATCTGCCCATTGCGGGGCTCATCATCGCGTTCAAAAACGTGAACTATGTCGACGGCGTATTCGGCAGTCCCTGGAACGGATTGAACAACTTCAAGTTCCTGTTCTCGACCCGGGACGCCTGGATCATCTCGCGCAACACGCTGCTGTACAACGCGGTGTTCATCGCGTCCAACATCATCGTCGCCCTTATCTTCGCGCTGATGCTGAACGAACTCAGAAGCCGATGGCTGCCGAAATTCTACCAGGCTTCGATGTTCTTCCCGTTCTTCCTGTCCATGGTGGTGGTCAGCTATCTCGTGTTCGCCTTCCTGAGCAAGGGGAACGGGTTCGTCAACAACAACCTGCTGCCGCTCTTCGGCATGGAACCGATCAGCTGGTATCAGGAGCCGAAATACTGGCCGTTCATTCTGCCGCTGATCAACATCTGGAAGAACGCCGGTTACTACACCGTCTTTTTCGTCGCCTCGATGGTCACGATCAGCCACGAGTACTACGAGGCGGCCGTCATCGACGGCGCGAGCAAATGGCAGCAGGCGATCCGCATCACGCTGCCGCAGCTGATGCCGCTCGTCACCGTGCTGACGCTGCTGCAGATCGGCAGAATCTTCTACGCCGACTTCGGGCTGTTCTACCAGGTGCCGCTCAACTCCGGCGCGATCTATTCGACCACGAATGTCATCGACACCTACGTCTACCGCGCCTTGCTCACATTGGGCGACTTCGGCATGTCCTCCGCGGCGGCGTTCTATCAATCCGTTGTCGGTTTCGTGCTCGTGTTCCTGTCGAACTACATCGTGCGCAAGCTGGACCGCGAGAACGCGCTCTTCTGACGCGCAGCCGCACGCTGGACTTGCCAGGGAAAGGAATGAGGAATTTTGCTGAAACGCGGTCTCAACTCGGTTCATCCGGCCACCGGCGTGTTGTTTCACATCATTTTCATCCTGTACACGATCCTGTGCATCGTACCGATCTTCCTCGTCGTGGCGGTGTCGTTCTCGGACGAACTGACGGTTGTCGCGAACGGATACCAGTTCATACCGGAGAAATTCAGCACCTACGCCTATGAATTTCTCTTCAAGGATTCAACCCAGATCTTGCGCTCCTACGGCGTAACGATCCTCGTCACGGCGACGGGCACGCTGCTCGGGGTGTCGATGATGGCGATGTACGCGTACCCGCTCTCGCGAAACGATCTGCCGTTCCGCGGTCCGCTGGCCTTCTTCGTCTTCTTCACGATGTTGTTCAACGGCGGTCTCGTTTCGTTCTATCTGGTCTATGTGCGGTTTCTCGGACTGAAGAACAGTTTGTGGGCGCTCATTCTTCCGCTGCTGGTCGCGCCGTTCTTCATCCTGGTCATGCGGACGTTCTTCAAGAACATCCCGTCGGAACTGATCGAGGCCGCCAAGATCGACGGCGCCGGCGAGTTCCGGATCGCGGGAACAGTCATCTTCCCGCTGTCCGTTCCGATTCTGGCGACCGTGGCGCTGTTCACAGTGCTCAACTACTGGAACGACTGGTTTATGAGCCTGCTGTTCATCTCGGACGACAAGAAAGTGTCGCTCCAGTATCTGATGTACAAGACAATGCTCAACATTCAATACCTGACGTCCAATACGCAGGCCGCACAGGGGATCGCGCAAGGCGGTTCGGCGGTCGAACTGCCGTCGGAGACGGTCCGGATGGCGATGTGCGTCGTCGGGATCGGACCGATCGTGTTCGCCTATCCGTTCTTCCAGCGGTATTTCGTCAAAGGACTCCTCATCGGCGCGATCAAAGGTTGAATCCGCGGCAGATTCCGGTTAATCACGGCTGCGAGGCCGGATTGACATAAAGTCGCATGTCCCAAGGGAGGGTGCAGATGTTGAGAAAGAAAAAGCGGTTGGTTCTGCTGGTCATGCTCGCCGCCATGCTCGCGCTTGCCGCATGCGGCGGCAGCGGCGGAGGCGGTTCGGACAGCAAGGGCGGAGCAAATTCGGGCAATGGCGGCTCCTCGTCCGGAGGCGGGGATCAGGCGGCGGAAATTGACGCTTCCAAGCTGCCGCCCTATGAAGTGATCCTGATGTATCCCGGCTCGCCCCAGCCGGACGAAAAGCTCGTCGAAGAAGCGATGAACAAGATTCTGAAAGAGAAAATCAACGCGACCATCGATATCCAGCCGATCGACTGGGGCGCATGGAACGACAAGATGAATCTCATGTTCGCTTCCGGGGAGAAAGCGGACCTCGTCTTCACCGCCAGCTGGAACGGCCACGTCGACAACGTGACGAAAGGCGCGTTCGTCGAACTGGACGGCCTGCTGGAAAAGTACGGCCAGGGCATCCTCGAGACGATCGATCCGTTCCTGCTCGAAGGCGCACGCGTGAAAGGCAAGCTGTATGCCGTTCCGACGAACAAGGAAATCGCCGCGTCGTGGGGCGTCCTCGTGCGGAAAGACCTTGCGGACAAATACAACATGGATTTCTCGAACGTGAAGACGCTCGCCGATCTCGAGCCTTTCCTGCAGATCATCAAGGAGAACGAACCCGATGTCACGCCGCTGTTCCAGTCGTCGACGCAGACGCTGGTCGGTTATGTGAACGGATATGACAACTTCGGCGATCCGGGAGTCCCGGGGTCCATCAAATTCGGCTCCACCGATCCGACATTGAAATATTTGATCGAAGAGCCGGAATACCTCGAGAATTTGCGGCTCCTTCGCTCCTGGTATCTGAAAGGGTACATCAATGAAGACGCGCCGACCTCGACGCTGCAGGCGAACGAGACTGCGCGCACGGGCCGGGTGTTCATGTGGCCGGAGAGCCTGAAGCCGGGCAAGGACAAGGAAATGGAAAGCACGATCGGCTTCCCGCTGACGCAGATCGAGATCGTGCCGCCGTACATCACGACCGCCGACACGACCAACTCGATGATCGGCATCTCCCGCACGTCCAAGGATCCGGAGCGGGCGATGATGGTGCTGAACCTGCTGCATACGGACAAGGAGCTGCTCAACCTGCTCGACTGGGGCATCGAAGGCGTGCACTATGTCAAAGTTCCGGCCAACGACAACATGATCAAGCTGCCCGACGGCGTCGATCCTTCCAAGCGCGCCTACAACCACGGTTCGCAATGGATGTTCGGCAACCAGTTCCTCAGCTATCTGTGGGAGAATGAAGCGCCCGACAAGTGGGAGCAGTTCCGGAAGTTCAACGAATCCGCGGAGCCTTCGCTCAGCCTGGGCTTCACGTTCGACCCGTCCAATGTCAAGGCCGAGCTCGCGGTCCTGAACAATATCCGCGACGAATTCACCGCCGCGCTCGAGACGGGCTCCGTCGATCCGGACGAAGTGCTGCCGAAATACATCGAGAAGGCGAAGGAAGCCGGCGCCTACAAGGTGCTGCAAGAGAAGCAAAGACAGCTCGACGAGTTCCTGGCTGCGAAAAAATAAAAAACAACCAATCCGTCCCCGCAACAGGTCCGTAGCCTGCGGGGACGGACTGGTTTTTCCCGAAGGATCAGCGCTGCAGGAAATGATTGCGATATTCATGCGGGGACATGCCGACGATCCGCCTGAACATTTTGGCGAAGTGGGAGAAGTGCGTATAGCCGACGGAAGCGGCGATCGAACTGATCTTGACGTCCGGCGACCGGAGCATGTCCTTGGCTCGCGTAATGCGGGCTTGTATGATATATTCGCTCATCGACACCCCCATTTCTTTCTTGAACAATCTCGACAGGTAGGCCGGATTGAGATGGACGAGCCGGGCGATCGATTCCAGCGACAGATCTTCATCGAGATTTTCGTTGATATGGGCGAGGGTCGTCTCGATGGCCGGCGAGCGCAATGAAGGACGGCCGAGCTTCTGGCAGCGCGCGAACAGTTCCTCCGTCAGCCGGGCAGACCAGAGGCTGAGCGTCTGGATCGACCGGCAGTGGGCATACAGATCGTGGTCATCGCCGAAGATCGGCAGCTCGGAGAGCGGAATGCCGTGCACGCTCGACACCTGGAAGATCATGTTCATGAAACCGATGCAGAACGCCCGCAGCGTCTCGGGCGTGGCGGAACCGGAATCGGCCAGCGAGTGGAACCACTCGTCGTGCGCATGCAGGAATTCGGTCTTGCGGCCGGTCTCCAGCATCGTCTGCCACTCCTCGAAAGCGGGGAGCCGGATATCGACATGGATGTCGCGATTCCGGGCGGATGCGGCGCAGCAGACCGTCCGCATCTCCGTCACGTTGTCCCGCTCGGCGCGCAGCAGCTGCCGGAAGCTGTACGGCACCTGCTCGATCGGACACGGGTCTCCGATGTAGCAGGAGACCGAGCAATAAAACATTTCCCCGCAGGTCTCGACGAAGTTCCGGCATCGTTCCGTCAGCTGCTGCTGCGGAATCGGCTCGGCCCCTTCCGCCAGATAGATCAAGAGCACGTTCACGCCGTTGCGGTCGTGCACGGACCTTCCCTCCAGATCATCCCGGAGGATCAGTTCTTCCGCTGCTTTGCGCAGCGCGTATTCCAGCGCTTCCTCTTCGGACGCGCTGAACGAGCCGTGCCACAGCTCGATGCTGATGAGCACCGGCAGAATCGTAAGGTCGGGACGCAGTCTGATCCGGTAGGATTCGATGGTCGACCGGATATTGTCCGGCGTCAGTCGAATCCGGTGGTTCAGCACATCCTGCCAGAAGCGGTCTTCGAGGATGGGCAGGTTTCGCTGCCATTGCAGCTGCGATTCCTCGTAACTGCGATGAAGCGATTCCATGTCCCGCTCGTGGTCCAATTCCCGGATGGCCCGCTCAACGATCGATTTCAATTGCTTGAAATCCAGCGGCTTGAGCAGGTAGTCGAGGGTCCGGTATTGCAGCGCCTTCTGGATGTATTCGAACTGGCTGTGTCCGGTCGTGACGATGGCTCGAACTCGCGGATAGCAGCGGTTCACATATTCGAGCAGACGAATGCCGTTCGTCCCCGGCATCTCGATGTCGGTGATCAGGATCCGGACCGGATGGTTGTCCAGAATCTCGACGGCATCTTCATAATCGCCGGCCGTATGGATGCGTCGGATGTCCAGGTCCGACCAATCGATGCCGCGTTCGATGGCGCGGACGGCGATGGGTTCGTCGTCCACTATCAGCAGATCGTACATGGCGGAGCCCCCATTCGTTATTCCGGCTTCTACATCATCATGAAAACCGCGTGACAGGAAGTAAATCACTGATTTTACTTTTTGTATCGTTGATTTGACATGGACAGATTGGTTTTGATTGTTGTAATTTCGTTTTAGCAACAAGCAACGATTTTGTCATCATGACAAGCCATCCCTGGATATATCGATACTACCATGTTCCTACAGAAATGGTAAACCGGAATTCTCGCTTCGGGGAGGCGATGGACAGATGCGCAAGGTACTGGTCGTCGACGACGAACCTTACATGCTGGAAGGCTGGAAGACGATGATCGACTGGAATGCCTACGGTTTCGAGCTGTGCGCGGCCGCATCCGACGGGGAAGAAGCGCTGAAGCTCGCCGACGCAACCCAGCCCGATCTCGTCTTCACCGACATCCGGATGCCCGGGATCGACGGCATCGATCTGATCCGCAAGCTGAGGGAGAGACGGCATCCGGGTTCCGGGCACGGGCCGAAAATCGTCATCATGAGCGGCTATCCGGTATTCGACTATGTCAGACGGGCGATGCCTTACAAGATTGAGCGCTATATGCTCAAACCGCTGATCCCCGAGGAGATCCACGGTCTGCTCTCGGAACTGGCCGCAAGCCGGGAGGCGCCGGGCGCGGACGCAACCGCGGATGCGGGCGGGACGGCGGAACCGCCGGGCGGAGCCGTCGGCCGGGTGATCGAATACGTGAAGGAGCATTACCGCGAGACGATCCGCATCTCCCGGCTTGCCCGGCTTGTCGGGCATCATCCCGTTTATCTCGGCCAACTGTTCAAACAGAAGACCGGGTATTCGATCCCGGAATATGTGCACCGGCTGCGCATCGCGGAAGCCCGGAAGCTTCTGCGCCGGACGAACCACAAGATCGCGTACATCGCGCAGCAGCTCGGCTATCACGATCCGGATGCGTTTACCGGGAAATTCAAGGCGATGGTCGGCGTAACGCCTTCCGAATACCGGTCCGGCGTCCGGCAAGACTGAAGCCTTGCCACATGCCCCGGAAGGAGGGGATAAGGGATGTTCCGACCGGCCGCTTTCCTTCAACGCATTAATGACATTCCGCTGAAATACAAATTTCTGCTCATCTACTTTCTGTGCGTGCTGTTGCCCATCATCGTCATCAACGTATTCTTCTACCAGCGGAATTCGGCGGACATCAAGCTGCGCGAGATGGACAATCTGCAGAAATCGATCGAACGCGCATCCGGCGAACTGCTCGGCTTGATTGAAGAATCCGTCGCGCTGAGCCGGTCCATTGCAAGCGACGCTGCGATCAACGAGGTGTTGGACCGGACATATGCCGATCCCGTTGAATATTTCGTCGCATACCATGATTTTCTCCGGAACAATCTGACCCGCTATACGTCCACCTATCCGAACATATCGGACATCCGGATTTACACGGACAACGACTCCATCCAGTCGGGCTCGAATTACTACGTCATCGGCAGCCTGAGCGGCGCTCTGCCCTGGCTGGATCAGTTCGCCGGCCGGGACGGCGACGTGCGCCTGGCCGCTTACGAAGAACGGGATGTGCTCAATTCCGGCCAGCGCATCAGCGTGCTGAGCAAGATGAACCTGTACGCCGCGAATTCGAGGTACAAGAAATATTTGCGCGTCGACCTGAATCCCGAGAAAATCTACAGCATCATGAAACGGGAAGACGGGTGGCTGCGGCTGCTGCTCATCGACGACCGGGACCGCGTCGTTCTCGACAGCGCGAACATATCCTTCCGGACCGGCGTCGCGTCTTCGGTCATCCCGGTGCCGCCGGAACGGGGTTCCGGCTACGTCATTGAGCATACGCTCGGACAAGCCGGTTACATCAAGGGATGGAAGCTCATCGGCATCGCGGATACAAGACGTATCGAAATGCTGCATGACGCCGCCCGCCGGTCCATCCTGTGGCTCGCGGCCGTCAGCGCGATCATTCCGACGATTCTCATCAATGTGCTGTTCCGCTCCTACCATTTACGGGTGAACAAGCTCGCCCGGCATATGGCCCGCATCCGCGACGAACGATTCGAACCGATCGCCATCGCGGAGGGCAGGGATGAGATCGGCGCGCTGATCCGTTCGTTCAACGCCATGGCGGTCAAGATCCATTCGCTGATCCATGAAGTTTACAAGCTGGAGATCCGCCAGAAGAATCTGGAACTGGAGCATCTGCGCGCCGAGCTTTCGGCGCTGCACAGCCAGGTGAATCCTCATTTTCTGTTCAACACGCTGAACGCGCTTTATGTCGTCTGCGTCAAGAACGGCTACCGCGATGTCGCTTCCGTCATCCGCGACCTGTCGCTGCTCATGCGCCAGATGCTGAGCCGCGGAGATGATCTGATTCCGCTTCGCGAAGAGCTGCACTTCACGGCGATGTATCTGCAGATCGAGAAGTTCCGGTTCGGCGATTTGTTTGAATACGCTTTCGAAGTCGATCCGGACGCAAATGAAATGCGGATTCCCCGGATGAGCGTCCAGCTGCTTGTCGAGAATGCGTGCAAGCACGGCTTGCAGGCGAGGAGGGACAATCGGAGAGTCGCCGTCACGGCGAAGCTGGAAGATCAGGCGCTTGCCGTAACGGTGGCCGACAACGGAATCGGCATGGAGGAGGAGAAGCTCCGGCAAGTGATGGACATGGCCAGGTCCGACAGCGGCGGACATGAGCATGTCGGCATCCGCAATGTTTGCAAGCGGTTGGAACTGTATTACCGCGGCATGGCGGCATTCCGGATCGATAGCAGGCCGGGCGAGGGCACAACCGTCGGGTTCCGCATCCCGATCAGGCTGCTGATCGAAGAAGAAAGCAAGGAGGGGCGATGATGGCGTACAGCGTTTTGCTTGTGGACGACGAGCCGCATGCGCTCGAAGGTCTGCAGCTGATGGTGGACTGGGAATGTTTCGGCTTTCGGGTGGCCGGCACCTGCCGGGACGGAGAAGAGGCGATGCTGCGGATTCGGATCGATCCGCCGGATCTGGTCGTGACCGACATCCGCATGCCGGTCATGGACGGGCTCGCCTTGATCGAAGAAGCGCAGCGCGCGGGGCATCGGGACTTGCTGTTCGTAATCGCGAGCGGCTACCACGACTTCGAATACGCGGCCCGCGCCGTCCGCCTCGGCGTGTCCCATTACCTGACCAAGCCGGTCATTCCGTCCGAGGCCGAGGAGATGCTGGGCCGATTGGCTGCTGAATTGCGCGAACGGGAGCGTGCGGACCTGGCATCGGACGACATAGAGCCGCCGGAAGCCTCGCACGCGCCGGAGACGGGCGGCATCCAGGCCGAGGTGGCCGAGTATTTGCGCGCCCACTACAGACGTTCCCTGACCATACGGGAGATCGCCGAACGATTCTATGTGCATCCCGTTTATCTGGGCCAATCGTTTGCGCGCAAATACGGCATCGGGATTCTGGACTACGTGCATGAGCTGCGGATCGAGGAAGCCAAGCGGCTGCTGGAGAGCACGGACATGACGCTCGGCGCAATCGCCGAATCGGTGGGATACAATGCGTATCAGTATTTCTTGAAGCAGTTCGAGCGAAGAACGGGCATGAAGCCGGCGGCATACCGCTTGCGGGCCTCCGGCAAAAAGAAAACGAATTCAACATCTTGAATTTCAGGGGGAAGGTGCTTGAATCTGGTTATTTTGCAACCGTTTACACCTCCTCATAATGAGGGTTGAAGATTTTCATTTCAACGCTGAGGAGGGGCTGTTGGTTTTGACGGGGGAGAAGAAAAGAAGATTTTGGCGCTTTTTGTCCATTGCGCTGGCGCTGATGTTGGTGCTTGCCGCATGCACCGGCAAGTCGGGTGACGGCGGCGGAAGCGGCACGTCCGGACAGGAGACGGGCAGCGGAACCGGCAGCAACGGCGACGGCGGCGGAGAAGGTTCGGGCAGCGGACTCGAGCCGATCACGATTACGGCCTTCATCGGCGCGCCGCAGCAGACGCCGACGCCGGACAACCGGATCTACAAGAAGATCGAGGAAGAACTCGGCGTCAAGCTCGAAATGGAGTTTCTGGTCGGCGATCTGCAGCAGAAGCTCGGCGTCATGATCGCCGGGGGCGAATACCCCGACCTGATCACGGCCGATACGAAGCTGGTCGCGGCCAAGGCGGTCATTCCGCTCGAAGATCTGATCGAGGAGCATGCGCCCAATCTGAGGAAGCACTTCGCGAAAGCATGGAACAGGATGAAGGACTCGAGCGACGGCCATATTTACTGGCTGCCGAACTACGGCATCATCCACGGCGAGTTCAAACCCACCTGGTATTCCGGGCCCGCGTTCTGGATCCAGAAGAAGGTGCTGAAAGAGTTCGGCTATCCGAAACCGAAGACGCTGGACGAATTCATGCAACTCGTCCGCGATTATGTGGCGAAGCATCCGACGACGGAAGACGGCCAGCCGACGATCGGCTACACGGCGCTCGCTTCCGACTGGCGAACGTTCCCGCTGCTCAACCCGCCGGAGCATCTGATCGGCCATCCGAACGACGGCGGCGTCGTCGTGCGGGACGGTGTGGCGGAAGTGTTCGCCGTCAAGGATTATGCGAAGCGTTATTATCAGGAGCTGAACAACCTCTACAACGAAGGACTGTTCGACAAGGAAGCGTTCGTCCAGAACTACGACCAGTATCTCGCGAAACTCTCTTCCGGCCGCGTCGTCGCGATGTTCGACCAGCACTGGAACTTCCAGCCGGCGGAAGACAACCTGATCGCGGAAGGCCGGATTCTGGACACCTATGTCGGCTTCCCGCTCGTCTATGACACGAGCATCCGCGACTGGTATCTCGACCGGCCCGTGCCGAACCTGAACAACGGTTTCGGCATCAGCAAGGACGCCAAGGACCCGGTGCGCATCATCAAGTTCCTGGATGCGCTGATCACCGAAGAGTGGCAGAAAATCCTCTCCTGGGGCGAAGAAGGCATCGACTATCACGTCGACGAGAACGGCCGCTTCTACCGGACGCCGGAGCAGCGGGCGCAGCAGGAAGACCCGACCTGGAAACTGGCGAACAGGGCGGATGCGCTGTTCGGCTACATCCCGAAAATCGAAGGCACGTTCAGCGACGGCAACGCGACGTCTCCGGGCAACCAGCCGGAGGAATATTTCGAATCGCTGAAACCGGAAGACAGGGAACTGCTTGAGGCGTACGGGTACAAGACTTGGACCGACTTCTTCTCGCCGCCGCCGGAAAACCCGGTGTATTATCCGGCATGGCAGATTGACCTGATTGACGGTTCGGAAGCGGCGATCGCGGGTCAGCAAATGACCGACACGTCGCTCAAATATCTGCCGCAGGCCATCATGGCGAAGCCGGGGCAATTCGACGCGGTATGGGACGATTACGTCAAAGCGTTCGAGAAGATCAACGTCCAGGCGTATCTGGACCGCGTCAACGAACAACTGCAATGGCGGATCGAGAACTGGTCCACCGAATAATCGTTCGGGCAGAAGTTCGGAAAGCACGGGCTTGAAGCGCCTCGTGCTTTCCGAATTCTTGTGCCTGCCGAGTCGGGGACGGATTATGCGGGAGGTGTGTTGATGGCGGTTGTTACGGAACTGCCGGCGCGGGAGGACGGCGCGTCTCCGGCCGGCCGGAGAACGTCCTTCTTGCGCCGGATGAAGGGGCAGACGCAGCTCATCCTGATGTCGGTGCCCATCGTGGCTTATGTGATCCTGTTCTCCTACTATCCGATCTGGGGCTGGACGATGGCATTCCAGCAGTTCCGGCCCGGCTTTTCGTTCTGGGAACAGGAATGGGTCGGGCTCAAACATTTCAAGTTTTTGTTCGGCGATGCGGCATTCCTGAACGTGCTGCGCAATACAGTCGCAATGAGCCTCATCAACATGGTGCTCGGATTCGTGACCGCGATCTCGTTCGCCATTCTGCTCAATGAAGTCCGGCAGCGTTTCTTCAAGCGGACGATCCAGACGATCTCTTATCTGCCGCACTTTCTGTCGTGGATCATCGTAACGGGCATCGTGGCGAACGCGCTGTCGGTGGAAGGCGGCATCGTCAACGTCGTGCTGATGAAACTCGGCATCATCCGCGAGCCGATCATGTGGCTGAATGAGCCGCATTATTTCTGGGGCATCGTCGGCGCCGCGCATGTATGGAAGGAAGTCGGCTGGAACGCCATCATCTATCTGGCCGCCATGGCTTCGATCGATCCGGCGCTGTACGAGGCCGCGGAGATGGACGGTGCGAACCGGTACCAGAAGATGCTGCACATCACGCTTCCCGGCATCAAGCCGATCATCGTCATCCTGCTCATCATGAATCTCGGCTGGATTCTGGAAGCGGGATTCGAGGTGCAATATTTGCTCGGCAACGGCGTCGTCGTCGACTGGTCGCAGACGATCGACATTTTCGTGCTCAAGTACGGGCTGCAGATCGGCAACTATTCGCTGGCGACGGCGGCCGGCATTTTCAAGACGGTCGTCAGCATCACGATGATCTTCGCGGCCAACACGATCGCGAAGCGGCTGGGAGAGGAGCGGCTGATATGAGGAGGGCGGACCGATGAGAAGAAGCACACCGCAGCTGGAGCCGGTTGTCTTCCATACGTTGAATACGTTGGCCATGCTGCTGCTGGCCGTCGTCACGCTGTATCCGTTTCTGAATACGCTGGCCGTATCGTTCAACGCCGGCAACGACACGATCCGCGGCGGCATCTACCTGTGGCCGCGTGTATGGTCGCTGCAGAACTACAAGGCCGTCTTCGTGAGCGGGACGATCTACAACGCGTTCTGGGTATCCGTCGCGCGCACGGTGATCGCCACCGTGATCAGCCTGTTCCTCACCTCGATGCTTGCCTATACGGTCAGCCGGAGGGAGTACGTGTTCCGCAAGCCGATCACGATCATCGTCGTGCTCACGATGTATTTCAACGCGGGACTGATCCCGTATTACTTCCTGATCAAGGATCTGAACCTGCTGAACAAGTTTCTGGTATACATCATTCCCGGGCTCATCAGCGCGTTCAACATGATCGTCATCCGGACCTACATGCAGCAGCTGCCTGACGGACTCATTGAATCGGCGAAGATCGACGGCGCGGGGGATTTCCGTACGTTCCTCTATATTGTCCTTCCGCTCTGCCAGCCGGTTCTGGCGACGGTGGCGCTGTTCATCGCGGTCGGACAATGGAATTCGTGGTTTGACACGTTCCTGTTCGCTTCATCGAAGCAGCATCTCAGCACCTTGCAATATGAACTGATGAAGCTCTTGTCCTCGACCATGGTCCAGAGCACGAGCGCCGCCGCCATGTACGGAGCGGACCCGAGCGCCAAACTCACCCAGGTGACGCCGGTGTCGATCCGGGCCGCGATCACCATCGTGGCTTCCGTTCCGATTCTGCTCGTCTATCCGTTCCTGCAGAAATATTTCGTGCATGGATTGCAGCTTGGCAGCATGAAGGATTGAGACGATGCGGCAACATACGGTCAGCGGTCCGTCCAGGCGGCGAAGTCGCCGTCTGGGCGGGCTTTTTTCATTTCATAATATTAATATAGGATAAATTGTTCATACGAATTGGATATCGTTTCGCGATTCAGGTATAATGGACACGAGCATCACGAAGGCCAAGGGGGGAGATAACCGTTGTATGGATCACATGATCTTTGAAGTCGGGACCGCGTTACTGTTGATCGCAATATTCTCACTCGCAGCCGGAAAATTGAAGTTGTCGATCATCCCTTTTCTGATTGTGCTCGGGATGCTGGTCGGGCCGCATGCACCGGAGCTCGGCTTCATCGATCTGACCTTCGTTGAGAGCCAGGAAGTCATTTCGTTCCTTGGCAGGATCGGCGTGCTGTTTCTGCTTTTCTATGTCGGTCTGGAGTTTTCCGTATCGAAGCTGGTTCGATCCGGCAGAAAAATCGTGTTCGGTGGCTCCGTTTATGTGATTCTGAATTTTGTGCTCGGACTCGGTTTCGGCTTCGCTGCCGGATTCCCGCTCTATGAAGCGTTGATCATTGCGGGGATGATGTCCGTGTCGTCGACGGCGATCGTCGCGAAAGTGCTCGTCGATCTGCGCCGGACCGGTAACTCGGAGACGGAACTCATTCTGGGCATGGTCCTGTTCGACGACCTGTTCCTGGCCGTCTTCCTGTCCATCATGTCCGGTCTGCTGCTGGGCGGCGCGACATCGGTCGGGGGCGTGCTGATGTCGGTCGGCATTTCGGTCGGTTACATGCTGCTTTTCTTCATCATCGGCAGGAAAGCCAATCCGATACTGAACAAGCTGCTCAATATCACGTCCAATGAAATCTTCATCATCGTTGTGTTCGCCGTCCTGTTTTTCGTCGCAGGTTTCTCGGAGAAACTGCATGTAGCGGAAGCGATCGGCGCGCTGCTGCTCGGACTCGCGTTGTCCGAGACCGAACACAGCAAGCGCATCGAGCATCTGGTCGTGCCGTTCCGCGATTTCTTCGGCGCAATCTTCTTTTTCAGTTTCGGTCTCAGCATTGACCCGACCACCCTTGGCGATGCAGCCTGGTATGCCGTCGGAGCGGTCGTGATCACGCTGATTGCCAACATCGTCGCGGGCATGATGGCGGGCCGCAATGCCGGTCTGTCGCACAAGGCGTCGATGAATATCGGACTTACCGTCGTGGCGCGGGGCGAATTTTCCATCATCGTGGCCAACCTGGGGGCGGCGGCTGCGCTGGCTCCCATGCTCCAGCCTTTCTCCGCGATGTATGTTCTGATTCTGGCGATTGCCGGTCCGCTGCTTGCGAAAGAATCCAAGCGGATCTACGGCGTTCTGAATCGCATCTTCGGCTGGAGCAAGGCGAAAGAGCCGGTCAAGCAAACGGGTACCGATTAATGGAACGGAGGATGTATTGAGGCAATGGCTACCATTCGTGAATCAGACTTGCCCGGTATTGGAAAAAAGTTTCAGGTGGACGCCAATTCGGGAGACAGACTGGTCATCGTCATTCACGACGATGGCAGAAGGGAACTGTACCATTTCGAGGATGACGATCCGGAAGAGACGATCTCGCAGGTGACGCTTGAAGACGATGAAGCGAGACAGGTCGCTTCCATCATCGGGGGCATGCAATACAAACCGAAGGCGCTCGAGTCGATACAGGTGTCGCTTGACGAGCTGGTCATCGAATGGGCCAAGGTCGAACCCCACTACAAGAGCGTCGGCAAGTCGATCGCCGAGCTGCAGGTCCGCCAGCGGACCGGGGCGACCATTCTGGCTTTCGTGGAGAAGGGCAGACAGAAGATCAACCCCGGTCCGGAAGATCGGCTCACGGCCGACATGACGGTCGTCGTGGCCGGCGAGCGTCAGCAGATCAAGCAGTTCAAGGAGCTGCTGCAGAACGGCTAATCGCATAACGGCGGGTGAAGAAGGCTGGTCCGGCGGGTCAGCCTTCTTCATGCTGTACGCCCGGCATGGGCGTCATCTCTACGGTGAAAGTCCGGAATGGGGGCTGGCGAGCGCCTGCCATTAGCCGAGGGCAAGGGTGTCGGTCGCGAGGCCGAATCTGAAGGAAGCCTTAAGGCAAACGCACGGGCCAAGGTACACGAACGGGATTCGAGGCAGGGTTAGTCGGATGAGTTGCCAGCACATCCGCAGGAGTCAGCAGAGGCTATAGTACGCGAGTACGGGACGTAAGGAAAGCGGAAGGGCTTAAGCCGAAAGGAGAGAGGAAACCGATGCGTTCGCGCGACGGGCATAGACAGCAGAATACCTCGCAAGAGGGCTGCCAGCGGGAAGCAGCGGTGAAGCCGCAAGGGAGACGCAAGCGCCGAGTCCGCTGCCGGCACAAATCGCCCCTTCCTCTCGCAAAGCACAGGACGACCTGCTGGAGAAGATGCTGGAAAGGGAGAACCTCTTGAAGGCTTACAGGAGAGTGGTGCAGAACGGAGGAGCCCCCGGTGTGGA
>NZ_QEWA01000043.1:0-63832 GCF_003390775.1 Thermobacillus sp.
CACTTCCCGATCCAATAGTGCAGCGCTCCCTTACTCAGGCCGAGCTCTTCCTCGATTCGGCTGACCTTCCACCCGGCCGCCAGCCGGCGCAGCACTTCCATCTTATCCGGCGCTTTCGGCGCCGTTGTCGTTGACATGGTTTGTTCCTCCTTCTTCTCGAGTTTCTCCCCGCGGCGCACGCGCTCCAGTTCCTCCGGACTCAGCCGGTACGTGATGACCGGCCCGCTGCCGCTGGATTTCTCCTCAATATCGCGTTTCGGGACAGGTGTTCCTGTGGTGGTAACCGCTCGTCCATACCACATGGTTCATGCCCTCCATCATGAGGTGAGTACCATTTCAGGGTTATACGTTCTCGGATCGATGTCGCTCGGCACCCGCCAGCCGTTGGCCGCTATGCGATCGATCAGCTTTCGGGCGGCGTCAAACGACCATGTTCCAACGTGCTGGAAGCCGCGTCCCTCGAGAAAACGAATCTGCTTCGGTGTGGTCAGCCCCTCTATCCGGCGTTTCTCCAGTCGGTCAAGCAACTTCGCAGCTTTACCGGCGTTGTCGATTTCATCCGGGAAGATTCCGAGCTTCTCCAACGTGCGAAGCTGCTTCTCACTCGGCGGTGCCATTTCCCAACCGAACGCCGGGACGTAATTGGCCAGATCCTCCGCTTGGATGCTCATTTCGAATTGCAGCGGATCGACCAGCGCACGTTTCCTTCGCTTCATTTCCTCCAGCTTCTTCGCGAGCGCTTCCTCGCGCTGCGCAATGACGTCCGACGCCGCTTTCTCTTCTACTTCTTCCAGATCAACCGGCGCCCCAGCTTCCTCAATCCGCTTGGTCATGGCTTTGGCGATCTCTTCATTCTCAGCAATCAGATGTGCTGGATGGCAGAGTTCATGGCGTTCTGTATGCCAGAGAAAATCGAGTAACAACAGTTCCGTTTTCCCGGGATATAGCCGGGTGCCGCGGCCGACCATCTGGCTGTATAAACTGCGGACCTTCGTCGGCCTGAGCACGACTACACAGTCCACACTCGGGCAATCCCATCCCTCCGTCAGCAACATGGAATTGCAAAGGACGTTGTATTTTCCGGCCTCGAAGTCGGCCAGGATCTCCGCTCGATTATCCGATTCGCCGTTCACTTCCGCGGCCCGGAAACCGATCGCGTTCAAGATCCGGGCGAACTTTTGGCTCGTCTTGACGAGCGGAAGGAAAACGACGATTTTCCGGTCCTTGGCCACGTTCCACATTTCATGCGCAATCTGTTCCAGGTACGGATCCAGCGCCGTGCCCAAGTCGCCGGCCGCAAAATCTCCGGATTGCACTCGGACCGCGGAAAGATCGAGCTTGAGCGGGATGGTCATGGCCTTGATCGGGCTGAGATACCCCTCTTTAATTGCCCGCGGCAACGTGTATTCGTAGGCCAGCGACTCGAAATAGGAGCCGAGGTTGCGCATATCGCCGCGATCCGGCGTCGCCGTGACGCCGAGGACGTTGGCGCCATCGAAGTATTTCAGGATGCGCTGGTAGCTGTCGGCGAGGCAATGATGCGCTTCGTCGACAATGATGAAGTTGAAGTAATCAGGAGAAAATTGTTCGAGCCGTTTGGTGCGCATCATGGTCTGTACGCTGCCCACGACAACTCGGTACCAACTGCCGAGTGCGGATTGCTCAGCCTTCTCGACTGCGCATTTCAGCCCAGTGGCCTTTTCCAACTTTTCGGCCGCCTGGTCGAGCAGCTCGCCGCGGTGGGCAAGGACGAGCCCTCGCTCGCCCATCCGCACGCGATCCTCTATGACTTTGCTGAAAACGATTGTTTTTCCGCAGCCGGTAGGCAAAACCAGCAGCGTTCTCTTGACGCCTTTCGTCCACTCGTTCTGGATGGCTTCACGGGCCTCTTGTTGATATGGTCTGAGTTCCATGGCCATCACCTAAAACTGTCCTTGTTGCCAGCCTCCTTGCTGGGCGGTGGGGAATGGAGGCTGATGCTGTGCAGATGATTGCTGGACGTATTTCAGGTACTCATCATAGGGATAAAAGCGTTTGATCTGGTTGTTGACGTATTCACGGCCGTCTTTCGTGTACTTGTAATGTTCGATTTGGCAGCGGCCCTTGGCGCCGACGACGGCATTCCAGTTCATGCGCAGCGGTTCACCCTTTTTCTTCTGGCCGATCGCCGTGAAGAATGCGGAAAGCAAACCCTCCGTCTTCGTGTGCAGGAACAGGTTGTGGAACACGACCACATCACCGTGTTCGGGCGAATGAATGGTGATTTCGAGCTTCGCCTGGTTGCATGGAGGCAGGTTCTGGCTGCCCTGGAACCGGGCGCGCTCGAATTTCGTGACCGTAAAGTTGTAGTCGCCGGGGGTGAGGAGTACGTACTCCCCGCCGCCGTCGCGCTCGATTGTGTCGTCCCAGTTCAGCTCACGTTCTTGCATCGTCATGTCTCATCACTCCTGTTTGGTATTAGGTAAAAGGAACTTCGTCGCGCATCTCTTCGATCATGGCGAACACTTTCGGCCATGCGGCTACCAACACCCCATCAATGAATCCGGGATCGTAGTTCGTGATCGGCGTATCTGCCGGATAGTACCCGCGTTTTGCCACCACTTGCTGGATCTCCCACTCTGCAACCTTGTGCTGGATCATGAGATCCCGCAGCGAAGCCGGGATATTCGGATTGATCGACTGCTCCGGAGTCGTGTTCGTGGAGGCGTTCGCCGGCGCCGTAACCGGCTCACTGGCGGGCTCGACCGGCGCGGTGGGCTGCTCCGCGGCGGGTTGTGCCGGTTCTGCTGTCGTCTCGGGCGCAGGCTGCACCGGCGGTGAAGTGACCGGTGGAGCCGTGGCCACTGTCGGTCCGGCAAAGATGTGCGAGATATGCACATAGTCGAGCGGCAGCTCGTCCGGCAGACCGTGCCGGTTCTTGGCGTCCCAGGCCGGGTGATGTGTTGTGTACATGACGCGCGCGCCGCCCTGTGCCTTGTGTTTGCGGCCGCTGTCGTCCGCGGCGACGCTGAATGTCTTGTAATTCAGAAACAGCACGATATCCGCCCATTCCTTGACCAGTGCGGCCGTCCGCGATCCGGTCTTGGCGCCGAGCTTGAGCTGGTAACGGTCATAGGCTCCCATCTCGTCCGGTTGCTCGAACTTGACGATCTGGCTGTGAGCCGTCAGCACGACGTGGATACCGGCCTCAATGACATCGGAGAGCATGTTCAGAAAACGACCGAACTCCTCCGCGGCAAATACGTATCCTTTGCCGTATCCGAAATCCTCGATGCCTTTTTTGTTGTGTTGGGCACAGACGGCGTCATTGCAGAGCATTTCGGCCCAGTCGATCGTATCTATTACAAGAGTACCGAATCGAGACGGCCTTTGTTGTTTCACCCACTGCACCTGCTGTTTGAGCATTTCCCAGCTTGTCGGCTTCGGAAGTCGTTGCACGTCCAGTTCTGTCGTTGAACCCTCGGTATCGATAAATACAGGGTTCGGGAATCGGGCGGCCAGAGAGGATTTGCCAATCCCCTCCGGACCGTACAGCACGACCTTCTTTGCCTTCTGGATCTTGCCGCTGATGATTTCAAACATGATCAGAACTCACCCACTTTCCATGTCGGGCCGGCGTCGATTTCGCCTTCCGGCTTCGGCTGCTGGATCGTGATGCCTTCCTCGCCGACGACGTATCCGTCCTCAATGATGATGCTGCACTCATCGCCGGTGCTCACGCGCGTCGCGATCGCTTGCAGCCCCTCCTGCTCGAGCCACTGGCCGAACTCGCGCAGCGTGTCCATGTCCATCTGCTCCAGCTTGTCGATGAGCACGAACCCGCATTGCGGCTTGAGTTTGCGTACGATTGCCGTGGCTACTTTGAGCTGTTCGGATCCGCTCATGTTGTCCCACTTCTGACCGTTGTAGATAAGTTCGCCATCCTGCACCGACAGGCCCGGGAGCGGCAGATTCGCGTTCGTGAGCAGGTCGATTTTCTCTTTCCGAACCGACTCGATCTCCTTCGTCAGCGACTCGTATTGCCGCGCATATTCTCGCGCGTCCTCCTCGGCTTTCTCCTTGTCCAGGTTCGCGCGTACTTTCCGGTTAATCTCGTCGATTTGCGCGATGCTGGCTTCCAGCTCGGCGGTCGATTCGTCAACAAGATCCTGTGCGTCTTTCTGCGCGATGGCAAGGTCTTGCTGCAGCTGGTTGTACTTCTCCTGAGCAGCGTTCAACATGGCCATGAGCCGGGCCACTTCTTTGCCTTGCTGCTCGAACTCAGCCTGGATTTGCTGTACGCGCAGCCGTTTCCGCTGGTTCTCGCCGTTCTTGGCGAGGATCTCCTGTTGCTTTTTGATCAAGTCCGCGGCCGACACCGGTTCCTTCGGCGCGTCCGGATAGTACGGCTGTTCCTTCGCAAACTTTGTTTTCTGGTCGGCAATCTGGCCGATTGCATGCCGCTGGTTGTAAAGTTCTTGCTCTTTACGTTCAAGTTCAAACAGTTGATCGCCAACGCCGATGATCCGCAGAAGGATATTCGCCTTCTCTTTGTTCGTAGCATTCAGGAATTTGGGAAGGTCAATCGCCAGCTCTTCGACAAAGCTGTCCAGCAGCTGCTGACCGTGCTTCTGGCCGTTCGGGTCGATGACCTTCAGGTCGCTGTTCTTGCCCTTTCGTTCGACAATGAGGCCGTTTGACAGCACGATATGGAGATAGGGCGGTGTAACCGATCCTTCGCGTTCCGGTTGCGACGGCCGGTGTTTGTTTCCGCCCAGCGCCCACGCGATGGCGTCCAGCACGCTGGACTTACCCTGGTTGTTCTTTCCTCCGATAATGGTCAGGCCGTTCGGCGTCGGCTCGATTTTCACGGCCTTGACCCGTTTCACGTTCTCAATTTCGAGCCTATTGATTTTGACGCTCAACGCCATTTCCTCCCTTTATCACGATTGATGATCCGTTCAACAGCAGCGGCCATGCAGATGACATGACCGCTGCCCGTGTCGACTTTAAGCCAGGTACGGGCGATTCCCCACACCTCGACGACGATGCCGGTTTCGCCGGTCTGCAGCCTGACGCGATCGCCTTTGAGGACCGTCACAGACGATACCGCTCCGTCAAGACGGCCGCAGCCGCCTCATGATGTCGCCGCCGCGCCTCGAAGACCTTCGTGGCGATCAGTCGATTGAGCCGCGCTCGGGTCTCGTCATGACATCTCAGCGCCTGCTCCAGCAGCGCGCTGCCGATGATGGCGGCTTCTTGGCCGTCGAGCTCGAGGGTGATGGTGGGTTTGAGCTGCAGCATGGTTGTCACCCGGCTTCCCAGCCGACGATCCGGACCCCGACGATGCAATCCGCGATATCGTCGTAATCGATTTGCAACTCGTCGCCGGACGCATTGAAAAGTCTGTAATACTTCACATATCCGGCTTCCGTGCCGCTGCTGATTGGTACGATGTGTCTATGATTCTGCCCAAGGCTCATATCCGGCTGAAAATCGCCGTCAACAAGGGAATCCAATGCGGAGTCGATAATCGACGCGCCCATCGTGTTGCCACCAATCTTGCAGATGATCGTCCCTTTGTACTTGCCCCACTGGAGCGATACCTCGACCGTGTGCGTCCCTTCGCGCGGGTATGCGACGCCTCCCATGTACTTGTCCATGTCTTCCCCTCCCCGCCCCACCTGTGGTATGATGGAGCTGAATCCTGATTTATTCCACCGTTGCCGCGGTGGATTTTTCTTTGCCGACTCCTGCCCATGCGAGAATCTCGTCCAGCGAGATTTCCCAACTGTCGCCCCACTTCGCAACAAATTCCCATTTGAATTCTTGATAGATGGCCGGGTCGGTCGTTCCGAGCGCGTCGGCGATGATGCTCCGCGCCAGATCCGATGGCCCACTGCCGCCGTAGCCCCAGTTGAAGCCGTCCGGGCTGTGACGGACCAGATGCCGCAGCGGCTTCTGCACGCCGTTCCGGATCCGCACCACCACCGGACCGACCGGCGTCCGCATGCCGGCGTATCCGTCGCGGATCGTCGTCTGGATCGTGATGCTGCTGGCCGGTTGCTCGGCGATGCCCTGTTCAGCCGCCACCTTCCGCGCGCAGATTGGGCCGTATTCGGCGTTCGGGTCTTTCAGCTTTCGGCCGCAGCGGGCGCACTTGTTGTCGCCCATTGGCTCTGTCCACCTCCTTTTGCGGTCATTCTTCCACCCATTCCGCGAGCCCGCGGGACACGAGCTCGTCACAGAGCGCTCGGAGCTGAATTTCGATTTCCGGATCCTTGAATCCGATCCGGTAGAAGGCATCCTCCATGTCCCAGGCATTCGGGCCTCCCGTCAGAAGCTGCGAGAGGATCAAGAACTTGTCGCCGTTTTCAGTTGAAGCGACTTCGAGCCTCGTACGGAACCGGAACGCCTCGGGAATCTCCATGATGATGCCGTTTTCGACAAAGAGTCCGGTTCCAATGGTGAAGCGGTTTTCGTTGATCTTCAGACCTTCGAGGTCGCTCAGCCCGGGAGACTTGATGAACTTCAACGCCTTACGCACGCGAACGTCTTGCATCGTAATGTTCATTGACTCTGTTCACCTCCTTCCGCAATCCGATGTGCTTCGATCATGTCTTCGATGGCCAACAGCTGCCGGTACACCCGCCGGGTTGCCGGCGACTGCGCGTCAGCTTGCACGGGCCGGTCACCTCCTCGCGAAAATCCATTTGTGTACGATTTCTCGCTTCGCTTTGGCCCGTCGCCCGCTCTCGCTTTTCGTCATGATCGGCGTCGTGGCGGCCGTCATTGGGTCCCATCCGAGCGTATTGATCCGTTTCCAGAGCGTCGTGTACTTGACTCCGTTTTGATCGGCGAGCTCGATAATATCGGCGGGAATCTTTCGTCGGGCATCGTGTGCCCGTCTGATGCGCTCCGCTCGATCCGCGACCGGCTCCGTCGCTGCGCGCTCCGGCGCCCAGCCGGCGTATATGCGCCAGTACAGGGTTTGATATGGGATATCGTTGCGCTGGGCGAGCTCAACGATTTCGCGCGGGATTTTCGACAACATCCTCGGCGGCTTGGTCATGGCGAGCTCTTTCGGCCACCCCAGTCTGCGGATACGGGTTTCGAGCGTGCCCGCGGAGATGCCATTTGCCGCGGCCGTCTCGTACTCTTCCGGCGTGATATACCAGTCGTATGGGTTGCGCACGGCCATTACCCCGCCCGCTGCTCTTCCTTCAGCGCCAGGATCGCCGCCCCCAGCCTGAGCTCCGCCGCCCGCAGCCGGTACACCGCCTCGTCCACCCGGTCGGGCTCAGCCTGGTCAAACAGACGCTGGGCGGCCCGGTATTCGACGAGCGCGGCGCGGTATTCGTCGTGAGTGGTCATGAGGCGTCACCTCCTCCCAATATGCTCGCGAAACAACAGTGTCTTCGTCGCCTCGATCCGGTCGCCGTCCCAGCGACAGTCGTCGAAGTCGCCACAATCCGGATCCGGCACATCGTCATCGAGGTACATTTCTGGTGTGCAGACCGGGTCAGTCAGGATTTCGTAAATTTCCTCGATCTCGGCCAGCGCCAGCGCCAGCCGGACGTGCTGGTCGGAGCGGGCGTGGAGCAGATCCGCCTTGGCACGGCGCAGCTTTGCAATGGATTCTTCGAGCTTTACCGATGCTTCGCGCAGGTATTGTGTTTTGGACATGTATGTCGCTCCCTTCTTCAAATCATCTTCGCTTCCAACTCGTCAATCTGCCGGCAAATGTCCGCCATCCAATCCATGTCACCGGCCAGATACGCGATAAACGACAGCTGCTTGAGTTCATCCATCTGCCTAACCAGCGTCGCGTTGACTCGCAGGCAGTGATGGAGATCCATTTGCTCGCGGATCGTGAGCTGGTCGTATCCGCCGCGCCGATCGGCCTTGATCTGCAGCTCGGCCAGGCGGCGATGTACGGGATGGATGCCGATCATGAGACAACCCTCCTCATTTGCTCCCGAATCCATTGTTCTAGAAACTCCCGCGCTTCCCGGGCCGGGAAGTACCATTTGTTTCCGACTTTTACCTTCGGAAAGCGAGGGTCGAAAAAGAATTGCTGCTGAATGAAATTCCAGCTCATGCAAGTGCGGCGCATGAGTTCTTTGGCATCCCAGAACACCAGATCAGTGTCGGCTTCGCGAAGCCTTTCGGAAACCTGCCGACGGATCTCATCTTGCACTGCTGATTCGTCGACTTGGACGGAGAGGATCGGAGCCTGATTGCCTCCGTTCATCAGGCCCCCTCCTTCCTAATCCGATGAAAGTCGGATTTTTTTCCGAAAAAAAGATGCTTCGCTGGGATGCCGTATACCTCTTCCGCCCTGATCATAAAGGTTCGGGGGACGTTTGTGGAATCTTGCTCGTACTTCCACAACGTGTCCCGGTGGATGCCGAAAAGTGGCGCCGCTTCAGCAATCGTTAAGCCGGTGTTCACCCGGGCGGCTTCTAGAGTGATGAGTATCTCTTGGCTCAAGGTCTGCACCTCCTTCCCGATGTACTCCCATGATATCCGACAAACATCGGATTGTCAACCGATTTTTTTCGGATTTTTTTCTTTACTTTTCGGCGATCATCGGATATAATAAGTATGTTGAAAGGGGATGATGAAAAGATGGTCGACAATAAGAGGGACTATGAGGAGTATTTAAAAAACGAAATCGCAAAAAATCTGCGCCGGCTCATAGATAAGCGGCGCATGACCCAGAAACAACTCAGCGAAAAAACAGGCATACCTGTTAGCACGCTTTCCGAATATTTTAGGGGGAACGTGCTCGCTCCCCCTGGCAACATACAGAAGATCGCTCTGGCGCTCGATGTCTCGAAAGACGACATTGACCCTAGCTTCCGGTCTACGGTCATAAAAACCGATCCTCGGTTGCGGTTTTTTGAGGACTTAGAGAGGGAGCTGGGCATCGACCTGACGGATCCGAATGTACAGAAAAAGATCAAGAAGGTCGCAAAACTCCTGTTCGCTGACGAAGATTGACCTTGCAATGAACATTTTTTGGACAAGCAGTTCCGGCTGGTAAACGGTTTCAACTTTTACTTTTTCCATGGTTTACCTCCCTTGACTGGTTGTCCATTTATTATATACGAACACATGTTCCCGTTCAATACCATAAAAATCTGAAAAGTCGAAAAGGAGGAAAGCATCATGGCCTCATTCCGTAAACGCTCGAATGGCTGGGAATACCGTATCCGATACATCGACAGGCGAACTGGAAAGTATCGGGAAAAGTCGAAAAGCGGCTTCCGAACGAAGAAAGAAGCGGAGCTCGCCGCGGCCGCCGAAGAATTGCGTATCGAAGAACATGGGTTTGCGGAAAATGGTAATGAGCTGATCGCAAACTATTTGGAAAAATGGCTCGAAACTTACAAACGTCCGGCAGTGAAGCTGAATACCTATCTCGTCCAGGAGCGGAACGTCCGCCTCAACATCATTCCGCGCTGGGGGAACTACAGGCTGAAGGATTTGACTAGAGCCGAGTACCAGCGCTGGATCAACGAGCTGCGGGAAAGGTACAGCGAGGGGACAGTGCGGCGAATCCATAGCATCTTTGCGAGCGCCATCAGCGACGCGATCCATGAGTTCGGGATCCTCCGGGACAACCCCCTGCAAAAAATCAAGATCGCCCGTGACGAGCACGAGGATGCCGGGAAAATCAAGTTTTTCACGGTGGACGAGCTGAGCAGGTTTCTGGCCGCGTGCGTGCCGGTCAAACACGCGAAGTATCAGCACTCCCGGATGCATCAGGCATTGTTTACCCTGCTCGCTCGCACCGGTCTGCGAATAGGCGAGGCGCTGGCGCTCACCTGGGATGACATTGATCTTATCAAGGGCACGGTCAGCGTCACCAAAACGCTCATCTATCCGCTCAACACGGATCCGCGCGTGACCACACCGAAAACCCGCTCCAGCATCCGAACAATCAAACTGGACCCGGAAACGATCCGCGCTATGAAGGAGTACCGGGTGAACCAGAAGGAAACCATCCTTCGGTACGGTTTCCAACGTTCCGATCTCAACCTGGTGTTCCACGGTCCAGACGGAAAATGGTTGCGGATCAACGTCGTAAGGGAATATATGTATGAGGTATGCAAGCGAGCCGGATTGCCGCGGCTCTCGCCTCACGCCCTCCGGCACAGCCACGCCGTCCATCTGCTCGAGGCTGGGGCGACGATCCGCTACGTCGCTGAGCGGCTCGGACACGCCAGCATAAAGACCACTGAAAAGTACCTGCACGTCACGAAGAAAATAGAAAAAGACGCGCTCGACCTTTATGCCCGATACCTATCATAAAAATTGTGGGCAAATTGTGGGCGAGCGCGTCTTTCCCCGATCAAAAACCCCGTCAATTCAAGGGTTAACCGATGCTGCCTTCCATCTCGAACTTGATCAGCCGATTCATCTCGACCGCGTACTCCATCGGCAGCTCCTTCGTGAACGGCTCGATGAAGCCCATGACGATCATCTGCGTCGCTTCCGCTTCGGACAGACCGCGGCTCATCAGGTAGAAGAGCTGGTCTTCCGACACCTTCGACACCGTCGCCTCGTGCTCGAGCGTGATGTTGTCGTTCATGATCTCGTTGTACGGGATCGTGTCCGACGTCGACTGGTTGTCGAGAATGAGCGTGTCGCACTTGATGTTCGACTTCGCGCCGTCGGCGTTGCGGCTGAACGAAGCGAGACCGCGGTACGTCACCTTGCCGCCGTGCTTCGAGATCGACTTCGAAATGATCGTCGACGTCGTATCCGGCGCGAGGTGAATCATCTTCGCCCCGGCGTCCTGATGCTGGCCTTTGCCCGCAACCGCGATGGACAGGACGCTGCCCTTCGCGCCGCGGCCTTTCAGGATGACGGCCGGATATTTCATCGTCAGCTTCGAGCCGATGTTGCCGTCGACCCATTCCATCGTCGCGTTCTCTTCCGCAACCGCGCGCTTCGTGACGAGGTTGTAGATGTTCGGCGCCCAGTTCTGGATCGTCGTGTAGCGGACGCGCGCGTCCTTCTTCACGATGATCTCGACGACGGCGCTGTGCAGCGAGTTCGTGCTGTAGATCGGCGCCGTGCAGCCTTCGACGTAGTGGACGAAGCTGCCCTCATCGGCGATGATGAGCGTCCGTTCGAACTGCCCCATGTTCTCCGAATTGATCCGGAAATACGCCTGCAGCGGGATTTCGCACTTCACGCCCGGCGGGACGTAGATGAAGCTGCCGCCGGACCATACGGCGCTGTTCAGCGCGGCGAACTTGTTGTCCGTCGGCGGCACGACCGTGCCGAAGTATTGCTTGAAGATCTCCGGATGCTCCTTCAGCGCGGTGTCCGTGTCCATGAAGATGACGCCTTGCTTCGCCAGATCTTCACGCATGTTGTGGTAGACGACTTCTGACTCGTACTGTGCGGACACGCCCGCGAGGAACTTCTGTTCCGCTTCGGGAATGCCCAGCTTGTCGAACGTCTCCTTGATTTCAGCCGGCACTTCTTCCCAAGTGCGGCCCTGCTTCTCGGACGGTTTGACGTAATATTGGATGTCGTTGAAATCGAGTTCATCCAGATCGCCGCCCCAGCGCGGAACCGGCATCTTGTTGAACTGCTCCAGCGCCTTCAGGCGGAACTCGAGCATCCATTCCGGCTCGCCTTTCATCTGCGAGATCGTGCGCACGACGTCCGCCGTAAGCCCTTTGCCCGTCTGGAAGACAGCCTTGTGCTCGTCGCGGAAGCCATATTTGTATTCTTCCAACTCCGGCGCCTTCTTCGCCATCGCCCTCAGCCTCCTTCATTCATTCCTCACCAAAATCAGCCTGATCCTCAAAAAACCGTGCCTTCCAGCCACCCGTCAGCTCTGGCGCCCGGCTTCGATGCCTTTGCGCAGCGCGTTCCAGGCGAGCGTCGCGCACTTGATCCGCGCGGGAAACTTGCTGACGCCCGAAAGCGCCTCGAGATCCTCGTACTCCTCGAATTCGACGGGCTGCCCCTGCATCAGGGCGCTGAATTTCTCCGCCAGGCCGAGCGCTTCATCCAGCGACTTGCCGCGGATCGCGTCCGTCATCATCGAGGCCGAAGACATGCTGATCGAACAGCCTTCTCCCGTATATTTCGCCTGCTTGACGACGCCGTCTTCCACCCGCAGCTGCAGCTGGATCCGGTCGCCGCAAGTCGGATTGTTCAGATTGACCGTCACGGAGTCTTCGTCCATCGTGCCGCGGTTGCGGGGATTTTTGTAGTGATCCATGATGACCCTTCGATACAGTTCATCCAATTGCATGTCCGAAGAACTCCTTTGCCTTGATTAGCGCCGCGGCCAGCCGTTCCACATCTTCCTCGGTGTTGTAGAGATAGAAGCTGGCGCGGGCGGTCGCCGTCACCTCGAGCTTGCGCATGAGCGGCTGGCAGCAATGGTGCCCCGCACGGATCGCGACGCCTTCCGTGTCGAGGACCGTAGCCACGTCATGCGGATGGACATCGTTCAGGTTGAACGTCACGAGGCAGACGCGGCCTTCGCGCGGGCCGTACAGCGTGACGCCTTCGATCTCGGACAGACGGTCGTAGGCGTAGCGGGCAAGCGCCTCGCTGTGGCGGTCGATGTTGTCCATCCCGATCTCCGTCAGGAAATCGATCGCCGCCGCCAGGCCGACCGCGCCCGCGATGATCGGCGTGCCGCCCTCAAACCGCCAGGGCGCTTCCTTCCACGTTGCGTCGTAGTAGTCGACGTGCTCGATCATCTCGCCGCCGTACTCGACCGGCTCCATCTTCTCGAACAGTTCCCGTTTCCCATAGAGTACCCCGATTCCGGTCGGACCGCACATCTTGTGACCCGAGAATGCGTAAAAATCGCAATCAAGATCCCGGACGTCCACCTTCATGTGCGGCGCCGACTGCGCACCGTCGACGACCATGACCGCGCCGCGCTTGTGCGCCAGCGCCGCGATTTCCTTCACCGGGTTGACGACGCCGAGCACGTTCGAGACGTGGGTGACGGAGACGATCTTCGTCCGGTCCGTCAGCGTCGCCTCGACGTCCGACAGCCGGATCGTGCCGTCCGGCTGCATCGGAATGTAGCGCAGCACCGCGCCCGTCGCCTTCGCCGCCTGCTGCCACGGAATCAGGTTCGCGTGGTGCTCCATCGGCGTGAGCACGATCTCGTCGCCTTCGCGCAGCGCGGCGCGTGCCCAGGAGCGGGCGACGATGTTCAGCGCCGTCGTCGTGCCGCGCGTGAACACGATCTCCCGCTCGCTGGCCGCGTTCAGGAACTTCGCGACCTTCGCCCGCGCCCCTTCATAGGCGTCGGTCGCGCGGGATGCAAGCGTATGGACGCCGCGGTGCACGTTCGCGTTGTCGTGCTCGTAATAGCGCACGATCGCGTCGATGACGCTGCGCGGCTTCTGCGAGGACGCCGCGTTGTCCAGGTAAACGAGCGGATGCCCGTTCACCTGCTGGTCCAAGACCGGAAACTGCTTGCGAAGCTCGAGCGGGTTCATGCGTTCAGCTTCCCTTCGATCATCCGCTCGAGTTCCTCGCGCACCGCTTCGATCGGCACTTCGGACACGATCGGCGTCAGGAAGCCGCGGATGATGAGACGTTCCGCCACTTCACGGGTAATGCCGCGCGACATCAGATAGTAGATTTGCTCCTCGTTCACCCGGCCGACGCTCGCGGCGTGGTCGGCCTTGACGTCGTCCTCGTCGATGAGCAGGATCGGGTTCGCGTCGCCGCGCGCCTTCGGGCTCAGCATGAGCACCCGTTCCGTCTGATGGCCGTTCGCCTTCGTGGCGCCCTTCTCGATCTTCGTGACGCCATTGATGATCGCCGTCGCCGAATCGCGCATGACGGCCCGCGTCTCCATCTCGCTCTCCGAGCTGAGACCGTAGTGGACGGCGTGCGTCGTGATGCTCATGTTCTGTGACTGCGTGCCGATCGTGATCAATTTCGAATCGGACGTGGAGCCGTTGCCCTTCAGGTCCGATTTGGTGACCGACAGCGTGTTGCCGTTGTTCAGATCGCCGATGATCCATTCGATCCGCGCGTCGTTCGCCAGCGTCGCGCGGCGGATCGACAGATCCGTGACGCTCTCCGGCAGATGGTGGATCGACGCGAACCGCACCAGCGCGCCGGGGCCGGCGACGACTTCGACCACGGCATGATGCACGGCGACAGCCGACCGGCCGGCGCCGCTCGCCAGCACGCGGTCGACATAGGACACGCGGCTGTTCGCATCGGCCACGATCAGAATATGCGGCGCGAAAGCCGCTTCCGCATCGTCCAGGTAGAGAACGGCTTGCAGCGGCACTTCCACTTCGACATTTTCCGGCACGTAGACGAAGACGCCGCCGTTCCAGAGCGCCGCGTGCAACGCGGTCAGCTTGTCTTCATCCGCCTTGACGACGCTGAACAGATGCTTCTTCACGAGATCGCCGTGTTCACGGACGGCCGTCTCCAGATCGGTGAAAATAACGCCCTTCGCTTTCCACTCTTCCGCCAGGTTGCGGTACGCGGCGCCGGAATTGCGCTGTACGACAAGATTCGCGGCATCCTGCGGCAGCGAAGCGCGGATCTCTTCCGGCAGCTGCGACAAATCTCCCGCAAGTTCGGGATGCCTGTCGACGCCGAACGCCGTCAGATTCCAGCGGTCGATGCGCATTTTCTCGGGTCTGGGCCATTCCAGCGTGCCGGCCAGCGCGGCCGCTTCCTTCCGGATGTCGGTCAGCCAACCGGGCTCGCCTCTGCCCTGTGACAAAGCTTCGATATTTTCACGGCTTACCGGAGCATTCAGTTGCGTACTCATGTCGTGTCAACGCCCCTCTCCGCTCAGGCTTGACCGACGGTCTCGTCGACGATGCCCAGCTCTTCCTTGATCCAGTCGTAACCTTCGGCTTCGAGGCGCTCGGCCAGTTCCGGACCGCCCGACTTCACGATGCGTCCCTGCATCATGACGTGGACGAAATCCGGCTTGATGTAGTTCAGCAGCCGCTGATAGTGCGTGATGATCAGGAAGCCGCGGTCTTCCGAACGCATGCTGTTGACGCCTGCCGCGACAATCTTCAGCGCGTCGATGTCGAGACCCGAGTCGACTTCGTCGAGGATGACGATCTTCGGCTCGAGCATCATCATCTGCAGAATTTCGTTCCGCTTCTTCTCGCCGCCCGAGAACCCTTCGTTCAGATAGCGGTGGGCGAACTCCGGGTTCATCTCGAGCTCTTTCATCTTCGCTTCGAGCTGGCGGATGAACTTGATGAGCGAAATTTCGTTGCCTTCGCCGCGGCGCGCGTTGATCGCGCTGCGCAGGAAGTCCGCGTTCGTCACGCCCGTAATTTCGCTCGGATATTGCATCGCAAGGAACAGGCCCGCGCGCGCCCGCTCGTCGACTTCCATCTCGAGCAGATTCTCGCCGTCGAGCAGCGCCTCGCCTTCCGTCACCTCATATTTCGGATGCCCCATGAGCGCCGACGCGAGCGTGCTTTTGCCCGTGCCGTTCGGACCCATGATGGCATGGATCTCGCCGCCGCGGATGTCGATGTCGATGCCTTTCAGGATCTCCTTGCCTTCAATCGACGCCCGCAGTCCTTTTACCGTGAATCGAGTCGCCATGTATGGTGTCTCCTTCCGCATTGAACTGTATTGAAAGGTGATTATCAATGATAATCGCCATGTAATTTAAAATTATTCTAATATATTTCCCCGCGCAAAGCAACAAACGCCGGCCCGGTCCCGTCAGCTTCCCTGACAGACCGGCGCCCCGGCTGTGCGGCATTGCGCCGGCATTCAGGCCAACGCGTTCAGAATTTCCGCTTCCCGCCGCTGAAATTCCTCAGCCGACAGCACGGGACGGAACCGTGCGTCCGCCGCGTCATCCTCGAGCTTCACCCAGGATTTGCATCCGGCATACGACTCCCGGTGCGGGATCGCGACAGGCTCTTCAGCCGCATGGACGCGAAGGATGAGCACATGGAGCGGTTTTGTCCGCTTCCATTTCAACCGTTCGTCCGCAAACGCGCCGGTCCAGATGTGAAAACGGTCGAGCTTCGCCAGCGTCTCCGCATCGGTCACCTCGATGTCGCGCACCGCCTCCGCCCACGCCTTCAGGAGCAGCCGGCCTCCCGCCGCTTCGCGCTCGGCCAGCGTGCGGCCGATCAGCGGCCGGCATTCTTCCTTCAGCAGGTGCTCCCGCTGATGCTCGTAGGTCGGCAGCAGCCAGAACTGCGGCGCGGCGAGCTGGAAATCCCGCGTCTCCTCGGCGATTCCGCCCTTGCGCATCAGGATCAGCTGCCGCCCGCAGACAAGCGCTTCAATCGCCGATGCCCATTCTTTCAGCGCGGTGCCGTCCCGCACGCCGGCAAGCCGCGTCACGTTTCCGTCCATTGCCCGGCATCCCCCCGATCCATGCTGAGTCTTCATTATACCAGATACCGACGCCCGATTGCGAACATCCGGGGCATGTTTACTCCAATCCCTTTTTCCCCTGGATCCAAAACGGCTTGACCTTGACCTGTTTGCCGCTCCATCCCAAACTCTTCAGATACTTATAAAGCAATTTGCACATTTCGCCGTCACCCGCGACATCAATGGCGGTTTTGCCGGCGTGGCGGGGCAGTGCGGCTTCTACCGCGGATATAACCGTTTGATCTTGATGCGGCCCGCCTGCAATGAACTGAAAGGGGGACTCACCGTCGAGATCCGGGAAAAAATCGGCTTGTTCCCGGCCAAAAATCAAACCGGTTACGCGTTCCGGATGCCGGAAAAACTGGCGCAGACCGTAAAGATGGCCCAGAGCGGAAATATCGCCGATCATCACGGCGTCGGCATCATCCCGATGGATGAACAGGTTGCTGGCATGCTTCATGAAATAAACGTCGTCGCCCGCCCACACGTTTTGGATCCAATGCGCTCCGGGGCCGTTGGAAAATGTGCACACCGCCAGATCGAGGCTTTGCGTCCGGGCATCGAAGTTCCAGATGGAACAGGACCGCACACGATCTCGCAACGATACTTTCGGATCATCCAGGACAAGAATCCGCAAAAAGTCCTGGGGACGATACGCAAACGATTGAGAACCTTGCGGCCGGATCGTCAGTCGATACGTGTGCTCCGCCGCTTTGGTTTTATCGATGACCGTTGCGCGTGTGGCCAGGCTTTTCGCCAGCTTGTCCATGATCCCCATTAGTCATTGCTTCCTCCCCTACACAGTGTTGTTTATTCATCAGCGTGTTTGGTATAAAATCAAAGCTGCAGCCGCAACAACAGGCAATGCTGCCGGGTTTGACGGTTAAACAACATACCGTGCAAATTTGTCGGGCAAGGGAGTCGGACGATGGAAAAAAAGCAAGATCAGCGCGTGACCAAGACACTTGAGGCGATTGTCCAGCCATGAATCCGAATTTATGGAAGAAATCATGGACATTGCGAGAAGACATGCTGCCATCCGCAAAACCTTCGGCGATTCACTTCCGATTGCGATTGACATTTTTCAATACTTTTACAGGAATCGGGACTTTTTAAAAGTTCTTCTCAGCCCCAAAGGCGACCCTGCTTTTCAATCCAGACTGAGACAGACGATGTGGGAGCAATTATATGAAAGAACGGCCGCATCACGGACCCGCCCAAAACGGATGCCGATATCGCCCGAGTATGTTGCCTCTTACATTTCCGGCGCGCATTTGAGCATGATCCAATGTTGGTTGAACAACGGCTGCAGGGAATCCCCGGAGGAAATGGCAAAGGTATTGTCCTTGCTTACGGCAAAAGGTCCCCTTCAGGCGGCCGGCCTTATGGAGAACGAGTGACGACGGCCTCTCGCCCGCCTTGTCTGCCGCCCATTCGGCCGCCGTCCCGGGAGGCGCCGGTGCCGACATGGACCGTCCGGCTGTCCGGCTTGAACGTCGCAATCGCATCGCCGCCTGCGGAAAACGATGACATCCGGACGACAAGCAGGCGCCGATTCATGACCGCGAATTCCCTGCAAACGAAGCAATAGAGGGTATTCCAATCAGATTAAAACTTCTTTATACTATTGGGGATAATGTCACTATTGAAGGCAACGCCACGGAGGTGCCGCAATTGTCCGAATACCATCCGCTTACCGAATCGGAAGCGATCGAGCTCGCCCGCCGGATTGAAGGCGTCTTCCCGCAGGAAGCCGCGCTGACGTGCCGCGAGATCGGGGACGGCAACCTGAACCTCGTCTTCCATATCCGCGACGAGCAATCGGGCCGCAGCCTCATTCTGAAGCAGGCGCTCCCCTATGCGAAGGTCGTCGGGGAATCCTGGCCGCTGACGCTCGACCGTTCGCGCATCGAGAGCGAGGCGCTGATCCTGGAAGGCCGCCTTGCGCCGGGTCTCGTGCCGAAAGTGTACAAGTACGACCCGGATCTGGCGCTCACCGTCATGGAAGATCTGAGCGACCACATCATCATGCGCAGCGGCCTGATGCAGTGCCGCCGCTATCCGCTGTTCGCTGATCATATCTCGACGTTTCTCGCGAACACGCTGTTCTTCACGTCCGATCTCGGCATGAACCAGCAGGAGAAGAAAGTGCAGGCCGGCCGGTTCATCAATCCGGAACTGTGCAAGATCACCGAAGATCTCATCTTCGACGATCCGTACACCGTCTCGTCGAACAACAATTACGACGCGGCGATCGAAGACGAGGCCGAAGCGCTGCGGACCGACGGGAAGCTGCATTTCGAAGTCGCGCTGCTGCGCGAGAAATTTCTGACGCAGGGCCAGGCGCTGCTGCACGGCGACCTGCATACGGGCAGCATCTTCGTCCGCGAAGATTCGACGAAAGTGATCGACCCCGAATTCGCATACTACGGTCCGATGGGCTTCGACATCGGCGCTGTTCTGGGCAACCTGCTGCTGAACTACGCCGGCCAGCTCCACTGGAGCGCCGACGAAGCTTCCAGAACGTCGTACCGCGAATATTTGCTGGAGACGGTGAAGAGCATCTGGACGCAGTTCGACCGAAAGTTCCGGGCGCATTGGAACGAGAAGAACGTCGACCGGCTCGCCGCGCGGGCGGCCGGCTACCAGGACGACTACATGCGCCGCCTGCTGCAGGACTCGATCGGTTACGCCGGGTGCAAAATGGTCCGCCGCATCGTCGGTCTGGCGCACGTCGCCGACATCGACCGCATCCCCGACGCAGCCGTCCGGGAGAAAGCGCAGCGCGTCGCGCTCCGCATCGGCAAGGCGCTGATCAAGGGCAACCGCGGCGCCGAATCCATCGATTTCGTGATCGACGCGGCCCGCGAAGCGGCCGCCGCACTGAAAGGATAATCCATCATGACGACAACGCATCAACCGCTCTCGCCGCTGAACTGGACAGGTTCGCAGCTTGAACTGCTGGACCAGCGGCAGCTTCCCGAACGCATCGAGTATCTGCATCTGGACACGCCGGAAGAAGTATGGGAGGCAATCCGCAGCCTCGCCGTGCGTGGCGCGCCCGCGATCGGCATCGCCGCCGCTTACGGCGTCGTGCTCGGCTCCGCGAAGGCCGTCCATGCCGGAACGAACGCATGGCTGGAGGCCGTGAAGCGCCACGCCGGATATCTGGCGACATCCCGGCCGACCGCCGTCAACCTGTTCTGGGCGCTCGACCGGATGACCGCGCGCGCCGAAGCGCTTGCGGCAAGCGGCGCCCCGGCGGAAAGCTGCCAGGAAGCGCTTGTCCGCGAAGCGGAAGCGATTCACGCCGAAGACATCGAGACGAACCGGCTGATCGGCGAACATGCGCTCACGCTGCTTGCGGACGGTATGGGCGTGCTCACTCACTGCAACGCCGGCGGCCTGGCGACGGCGAAATACGGCACGGCCTTGGCGCCGTTCTATCTCGCCGCCGAGCGCGGCATCAAGCTGCGAGTGTTCGCGGACGAGACGCGCCCCGTGCTGCAGGGCGCGCGCCTGACGGCATTCGAACTGCATCAGGCCGGCATCGACGTGACGCTCATCTGCGACAACATGGCCGCCGCGGTCATGCGCGCCGGCTGGGTGCAGGCGGTCATCGTCGGCACCGACCGGGTGGCGGCGAACGGCGACGTGGCGAACAAGATCGGCACCTACGGCGTCGCCGTGCTGGCGAAAGCGCACGGCATTCCGTTCTATGTCGCCTGCCCGCTGTCGACGATCGATCTGAACACGCCGACCGGCGCGGAAATTCCGATCGAAGAGCGCCCGGCGGAGGAAATCACCGAAGGATTCGGCCGCCGGACGGCTCCGCGCGGCGTCCGCGTCTACAATCCGGCCTTCGACGTGACGCCCGCCGAGTACGTCGACGCGATCATCACCGAGCGGGGCATTGTACGCCCGCCTTACGATGTCAACCTGCGCGCATTGTTCGAAACCAAATAACGAAACCAAAACAACGCCCATGCCAATCGGCATGGGCGTTCATCCTGCATCCACCGTTCAGATCATTCGCTTCAATGCGTCGGCCCCGCGCATGCCCGGCAGGATGCCGCGCGCTTCGGCCGCTGTCGTCACCGACTCCAGCGGAGCTTCCATCAGCTGCTCGAGCGTGCGCACGCCGACGGCCCTGCCCGCCACGATGCCGCGGTCGCGCAGCCTCTCGTTGAGCAGCGCCACATCCAGTGCGCCACACATGATATATCCGACATCGGTCGTGATAGCCAGGAGCGTCGTTTTCGGCAGAAGGACTTCCACGCCCAGGGCAACGCCTCCTTCAAACGGCATGGGTACCAGCCGGATCATTCCGATCACCCTCTGTCAGGAATTTCTGCAACTCTATTCCTAACCTATTCCCAACGCTCCCGGCCCGTAAGGGCAGGCGTCCTGTCCTTCTTTTCGTTGCTTTTTTGGGGTGAAAATCTATGCCGGCGGACCCATGCGTGATACAATATGATCAGGAAAGGTGAGGGGCGTTAGAGAGATGAAAGTCAAAACTTCGTGGAGAAACCTGTACATTTTCAACGTGGATCTGATGATCGAAAGCGACACGGACGCAACGGCGCTGGAACATCTCGTGTCGGCGCTGAACCGAAGCGGCTTCACGGACTATCGGATCAAATCGGGCATCGAGACCGGAAGTCCCATCCAACAGGCCGCCCAGGGACCGCATCAATCGAACCCGCTTCCGACTCCGGCGGAGCTCGCAAATGGGAAAACGGTCGCAGCAGAATCAGTCTTTCGTCTGGCAGAAGCAAGTGAGCCGTTGGCCCCGTCAACCGGGAACTCCCGGGAAACGGCCGGCGGCAATGCAAAAGGAGCCGCCGATGACGGCGACTCCACGGGCTGCATCGACAAAGCGATGGAACGCATTCGCGGATACATTGCGGGCAACCGGCTGGTCCGGCTCAATGTCAACCGCGGGCGCGGCATCAAGCTGAGCGTGCCTTGCCGCATTATCAATCTTGACGAATCCATGTACACCGTCACGGTGTACCATGTCGACGAGAAGAAAGTTTATACGTTCGGGCTGTTCGAGATCGACGATTTCATCGAGACCTGATCCCGCCGGCCCGCTTCAGTCCGCCCGCCCGCCGGCTTCGCGCAGCAGCGATTCCGCATCCTGCACCGGCACGGGCGGACTGCGATAATACCCCTGGAAACCGTCGCAGCGGTGCGTCTTCAGAAAGTGGAGCTGATCCTCGGACTCCACACCCTCCGCGATGACCGGCAGATTCAAATTGTGCGCCATCGCGATGATGGCCGCGACGATCGCTGCGTCGTTCGGATCCTGCCGGATATCGCGGACGAACGAGCGGTCGATCTTCAGACGATGGATCGGGAAATTTTTCAGATGATGAAACGAACTGTACCCGGTGCCGAAGTCGTCGATGCTGATGCGCACGCCGAGTTCCGCCAACTCCAGCAGACAGGCCGTCGCGTATTTCACGTCCATCGTCATGGATTCGGTAATCTCCAGTTCCAGATACTGCGGCTCCAGTCCCGTTTCGGCCAGAATGCGCTCCACCCGCTCCTTCAGGTTGCGCTGCAGAAACTGCCGCATCGACAGATTGACGGACACCGGCACGGCCGGCAGTCCGAGGGACTGCCAGGTTTTGTTCTGCCTGCATGCCTCGGCCAGCACCCAATCGCCCAACTGGACGATCAGGCCGCTCTCCTCCGCGATCGGAATGAACTCTCCCGGCGGAATCATGCCCCGTTCGGGATGCTGCCAGCGAAGCAGCGCCTCCATCCCGATCAGGCGTCCCGTCTCGATCTCGTACTGCGGCTGATAGAACAGCCGGAAATCTCCGCGTGCAAGCGCCAGCTTCATCTCGTGCTGCATCGTCAGCCGCTCGAGCGAGGAATTGTCCGTCTCGCCGGTGTAGAGCATGCAGCCGTTGCGGCCGTTGTCCTTCACCAGGCCGAGCGCAATGTCGGCCTGCTTGATCACCCCGGCCGGATCGCAGCCGGCACTGGCCAGGGCAATGCCGATGCTGGCGCTGAGGTGGAACGGATGACCCTGCAGCTCGAACGGCTCTTCCAGCAGCCGGAGCAGCAGCTGCGCCCGTTCCAGCGCTTCTGATTCCGAAGCGACATCGTCGTACAGGACGGCGAACTCGTCGCCCTCCATCCGCGCCGCCAGATCGCTCTCCCCCAGATTGCGCGACAGCCGTTCCGCCACCTGCAGCAACAGCATGTCGCCGAAATCCCGCCCGAACGAATCGTTCACCAGTTTGAAACGGTCGAGATCGAGGTACAGAACCGCCGCTTTCCGTCCGGACGGACGCGGGCGGGAAAGCGCTTCCGTCAGCATAACCATGAACAATCGCCGATTCGGCAGCCCGGTCATGTCGTCGTAGTACGCAAGATAGCGAATCCGTTCCGAGCTGCGCTTCTGCTCCCCGATGTCCTGGATGAGTGCGACGACGCCGGGCTCGCCGCTTTGCAGGGGGCAGGGCGAAAGCAAAAGCCGGATATCCAATTCGTAACCGCTCTTGTGCAGCATGGCCAGTTCGACCTGCCGCCTCTCCCCGGCCGCCGCCGCTTTCAGACCTTCCATCAGCGCGCTTCGCGAGGCGGGGGGCGCCAGTTCCGGCAGCGAAAACCGGCTCAATTCGACACGTTCATACCCGTACAATTGCAAGGTTTCTTCATTGGCTTCCCGGACATGTCCCTTCGCATCCGCGATGACGATGGGAAACGGAGCGTGTCGGAAAATCGTCTCGCCCGCTTCACGGACAGGCGCGGCTGCCGCGCTTCCCCGTTTCGGGCGTCTGAAGGCGAGGACCGTTGCTGCGGCAAATCCGGTCACTGCCGCCACGGCAGTCGTCCATACGGCCGCCTGTCCCGGCATCAACAGGGGAGCCGCCGCGGCCCATGCGGCAACCGCTCCGCTGATCCAGATCACCGGGGCGGCGGTCGAAGCGGAAGGACCCCGTCGCAGCTTGCCTTCGTGGGCCGGATCATGCAATGCCATTTGCGCGAACCATCCTTCCCGACACGACATGATACAAGATATATTTCACCGCAGAACGAACGCGCCCGCCCGGAAGAGGACGGAGCCGGCCGTTTTGCTTGCGGGGTGATGGAAAATTCATCTTCTTCATTATACCGGATTTTGGCCGGATTCGGCATCTTTTTTGTGATCGCAATTACAATTTTCGCCCGTGAAGAGTTAGCGGCCGGAACGCAGAAGCGCGGCAGCCGCCAGCCCCCAGCCGGCGACCCAGGACACTCCGCCAAGCGGCGTGATCGCGCCGAGCCACCCCATCCCGGTCAATACAAGCACATACAGGCTGCCCGAGAACAGCCAGACTCCGGCATGCAGCAGCCGCAAGGACCAGGCGAACAGCCGTCCGGACGCACCCGCTTCCGCGCGTCCGGCCAGAATCGCCGTCAACACGAGCCCGAGCGCATGGTACATATGGTAGCGGGCGGCCGTCTCATACGTCGAGAGCGAATCCTGGGACAGCCGAGCCTCCAGCACGTGCGCGCCGAACGCGCCGAACGCGACGGCAAGTCCCGCATAAATCGCCCCGATGGCGGCATGTTTTTTCCAATTCAAGGTTTTCACATCCATTCCGTCAGGTTATAATGGTTACATTACGACAAATGGGAGGCAATGGGCAAGTGGAAGGGTCTCAGGAACAATCGCAATTCATGACCCCTGTGCAGCCGGAGGTGAATTCCGCGCCCCTGAAGCATTCCGGCCCCGGCATCGCGTCCTTCGTCATCGGGCTTGTCAGCATCTTGCTGGCGATTGTCGGATTTGGCGCCACGCTCGCCGGAATGGCCGAATACACGACCGAGGGCGGCGTGATCGCAATGCCGGGACCGGATGAAGTTGCCGGGAACATCCCGCTCGTGATCGGATCCTTGCTGATCCTCCTCGGCTTGCTGCTGTCCGTCGTCGGCGTCGTGCTGGGCATCGTCGGCTGCGTCATCCGGAACCGGCGGCGCGTATTCGCCATTCTCGGACTCGTCTTCAACGCCATTTTGCTTGCCGGCACGAGCACCCTGTTCGTGATCGGGCTCATCGTTCAGTAAACACCGCGAACATGCAGGCGGCCGGGTTGCCGGGCCGCCTGCCGCTTTTTCCCTCTGTCATCACTATACCGCGCGTCTAACCCCGCAATCAAATCGCCCGCGCCTCGTCCCGGCATTTCCGGATTGGGCAAGCCCTTCATCACATAACCGCCTTCGCCGTGAATATATTGAATAGAAAACGGCAAGTTGTCGATGCGGGAGGTGCAAGTCCATGATGGAAGCCGGCCAGCCGTCGTTCATCGTTTCGCGGGAAGATTGGTCGCTGCATCGCAAGGGCTACCAGGATCAGGCGAGGCACCAGCAGAAAGTGCGGGAAGCCGTCCGACAAAACTTGCCGGACCTGGTATCCGAAGAGAACATCATCCTTTCCGACGGCAAACAGATCATCAAAGTGCCGATCCGCAGTCTGGACGAATACCGTTTTATCTACAATTACAACAAGAGCCGGCATGTCGGCCAGGGAGACGGCAACAGCTCGGTCGGCGACGTGATCGGCATTGACCCGTCCGGAAACGGCGGAGCGGGCGAAGGAGCGGGCGATCAGCCCGGGGAAGACGTGATCGAGGCGGAAGTGACGCTCGAAGAAATCGAAACGATGCTGTTCGCCGAACTGGAACTGCCTTTTCTCAGCCCGAAGGACAAAAACCGACTGCAGACGAAGGACATCCGGTTCAACGACATCCGCAAGAAAGGCCTCTCGTCCAACATCGACAAGAAGCGGACCATTCTCGAGAACCTCCGCCGCAACGCGCTCAGCGGCAGACCGGGCATCCACGGCATTTCGCCGGACGACCTGCGCTACAAGACATGGGAAGAGATCGTGCAGCCGACATCGAACGCGGTCGTGCTGGCCATGATGGACACTTCGGGTTCCATGGGCAGCTTCGAAAAGTACGTCGCGCGCACGTTTTTCTTCTGGATGACCCGCTTCTTGAGGCACCGCTACGAGAACGTCGAAATTGTGTTCATCGCCCACCATACGGAAGCGAAGGAAGTGTCGGAGGACGAATTTTTCAACCGCGGCGAGAGCGGGGGCACCATCTGCTCCTCCGCGTATATGAAGGCGCTCGAGATCATCGACTCCCGGTACCCGCCGTCTTCGTACAACATCTATCCGTTCCATTTCTCCGACGGCGACAACCTGACGAGCGACAACGAGCGCTGTGTGAAGCTGATCGGGGAGCTGCTCAAGCGGTCGAACCTGTTCGGTTACGGCGAAGTGAACCAGTACAACCGGTCCAGCACGCTGATGTCGGCCTACAAACATATCACGTATCCGCGGTTTCTCTATTATGTCATCCGGGAAAAAAATGAAGTCTACGCCGCGCTCAAATCGTTCTTCCACAGACGCGAACAGCCCGCCGTATGACGTACGAAGCCGCCGGCAGCAAGCCGGCGGCTTCCGTTTATGCGTGTCGGGTCCGTCTGCCGAGGAGCAGGAAGAGCGCCACGCCCATCCAGCCGAACAGCGCGGCGGCGGCCAGCAGCGCGGTCATCGGCACGCCGATGCCGGACAACGCCGTTGACAGGATCGGGCCGATCGTACCCCGGATGCCGAACAGCATCATGTGCAGGCCGAAGGCTGCGGCCTCCCGTCCCGGCGCCAGGCGGAACACGTAGGTCATGAACCCGATGTCCCAGATCGCGTCGCCGATGGCGAGCACGGCGCTGCCCGCGAGGACGGCCGGGTAATTGCCGAACAGGGCGTACAGCACCGGCACGATCGCGAACGCGGCGAGGCCGTATACCACCGTGTGCCGCGCCGAATACCGGTCGATCACCCAGCCGGCCACGAAATAGGACGCGAGCAGAAAGACATAGTAGACGATCCGCGCATAGCCGATCTCCACGTTCGAGAGCGCCAGCCGGTCCACCTGGATGATCTGGTACAGCGGCCCGGCCGCGATGTTGCAGAAGCCGGTGAACGTCGTGGCCAGCAGGAACAGGCTCAGCTCCTTGCTCTCCCTCACGAGCTGCCATTGGCCCTTGAGTCCGTCGCGCCGCGGCGGGTCGGACGAGGTTTTCACCGGCTCGGATTCCCGAATCCGCGTGAACAGAAGAATCGACAGGACGCCGAGCACGGCCGCCGCCGCCAGCGGCCCGCCCGACCCCGCTTCGTCCATCCACCGGCCGACCGCGTAGGCCATCGGGATCATGAGCACGACCATTGCGACGCGGACATTGCCCATGAGCCGGCCGCGGTGGCGAGGCGGGTACATCCGCGGAATAAGCGCGGCGTATGCGGGCGCCTGCACCCCCATCAGCAGCTGGAAGACCAGCGCGGTCGCGACGAAGACGACCGGCACGCCGAAGAACGCCGGCAGCACGATCAACGCGCGGCCGATCAGATTCGGCCAGACCATGTACGGGCGCGGCTGCGACCGCTCGATGAACGAAGCCCATACCGGCGACAGCATCAGCCCGACGGCCGGCGCCGCGGCGAGCAATCCGGCCTGAAAGTCGGTCGCTCCCGCGCGCAAGGCCATCGCAATGTAGAACTGGTTGTAGACGACATTGAAGAAAGCGAACAGCAGCGACGCCGATGTATCGATCCGGAAATTGTGCCACGCGTCCGGCCCAAGTTCCAGCTTGATGTGCTGCAGCGCGCCGCGCAGTTTCCTCATGACGGATCCGTCTGCCTTTCCCCGAAGCAGTATTCGACTCCCCATCATTCTACTACACGCCTCGGAAAATAAACAGACGGAATTCGACGTTTCATGGATCAACCCAACCGGTCCGGCGCCGCCAACCCAAAACGGCCGTCAGGAGAATATCTCCTGATCGGCCGTTTTCGCATGTCCCGTATCATTCGCCCAGCAGCAGGCGGGCGTACGGCGAGTCGATCGGCATCATGATGACCGGTTCGCCTTCGAACGTCTTCACATAGCTTTCCAGCGTGCGGTACAGCTCGTAGAATTCCGGATCTTTCCCGTACGCTTCGTTGTAGATGCGGGCCGCTTCCTGCTCCCCTTCGGCGATGATCTTCTTCGCCTTCGCCTCGGCTTCGGCGAGCAGCTCCTTCGCCTGGCGGTCGGCGTTCGACGTAATCTTGCGCGACTCCTCGTCGCCCTCGGACAGATAGCCCGCGGCGATCGATTGCCGGTCCGAGATCATCCGGTTATAGACCGATTCCTTGTTCTCCGGCGGCAGGTCGGTCCGCTTGATGCGGACGTCGATCACTTCGATGCCGTAGCCCTGATTCGCGGCGACATCGGCGACGATCTTGGTAATTTCCTCGTTCAGGTCGCCGCGCGCCGTATTCTCGCTGATAATGTTGCCGTATTCGATCTCCGACAGTTTCCGCCGCACCGCGTTGTACACGGCGTCGGAAATCCGGCTTTCCGCGTTCGATACCGTATTCAGCGAACGCAGGAACTTCTGCGGATCGCTGATCCGCCAGACCGTGTAGTTGTCCACATAGATCGGCTTCTTGTCGTTCGTCAGAATCAGCGTCGGCTCGCTGTCGTAGACTTTCTGGTATTTCGGCAGCGTCCGGACGGATTCGATGAACGGCACCTTGAACTTGATGCCGGGTTCGGTATGAATGCGCGTCGCTTCGCCGAAGCGGAGCACGACCTTGTACTCCCCTTCCTTCGCGATGAACATCGATCCGGACAGCACGATGACGAGCAGCAGCACGCCGAGCCCGATCAGAAACATTCCGCGCTTCTTCATTGCTCCGTTCCCCCTCCCGTCGCGCCGGACGTTGTGCCGGATGCCGCGCCCGACGATGAACCGGACGACGATCCGGACGCCGAGCCGGAAGAACCGCCGGATTTCCCGGAACCGGAGCGGTTCAGCAGCTGGTCAAGCGGCAGATATTGCACCGTGTTGCCGCTGCCGTCCGTGATGATGATCTTCGCGTTCGGCAGAATCCGCTCGAGTGTCTCGAGCACGAGCCGCTCCTTCGTGACCGAAGGATTCTTCACATATTCCGCATAGATCGCGTTGAACTTCGCGACGTCGCCCTCCGCGTTCAGGATGCGGGAACGCTTCTCCGCTTCCGCCGACTCGATAAGCGCCTGCGCTTCGCCCCGCGCCTTCGGCAGCCGGTCGTTGACGTAGCGCTGCGCCTGGTTGATCTTCGTGTTCTTCTCTTCTCGGGCGTTCGTCACTTCCTTGAACGCCTGCTGCACTTCGCCTTCCGGCGGCTCGATGTCCTGGAACTTCACGTCGCTGATGAAGATGCCCGTGTCGTACTGGCGCATCAGCTCTTCGAGCTTCTGCTTCACTTCCGTCTGGATGACGGTCTTGCCGTCCGTGATCGCGTAATCGAGCTTCGTCGACCCGATGACCGAGCGGATCGCGCTGCTGGCCGCGTTGCGCAGGAAACGCTCCGGATCTTCGATGTTGTACAGATAGGCGCGCACGTCCGAAATTTTCCATTCCACGACGGCGTCCGCATGCACGATGTTCTCGTCGCCCGTGATCATGAGCGCCTCTTCCTCGACCGTGCGGATCTGTCCGCTTTCTTCACGGTAGCCGATCTGCAGCTTCTGCGTCAGGTTCGCCGGCACCTTCACCACCTGCTGGATCGGGTACGGCAGCTTGAAATGCAGCCCCGGCTCCTCCTGCGTCGCCGAATACTTGCCGAAGGTCAGGATGGCCGCCTGCTCCTGCTCCTCGACCGTATAGAACGATGTATAACCGATGATCAGAACAAGGACGACGACGGCGCCGATCGCGATCTTCTTCCAGAATCCCGGCGGAAGCTCGACCGTCTTGCGCGTCCTGCCGTCCAAACCGCCTTGGTAGACTTCCATATGCCCCCTCCTTGCTGCCTGTATTCACACCCAAATATACGGATTCGGGGCCTGTCGCGTTTCAATCGGAAGCCGGAACATTTCGGCAGGACCGGCAGGACCGGCAGGACCGGCCGCTCAGCCTTGCGCCACCGCGCTTTCCCTGAGCGATTCCAGCTCCGCCACCACGCGTTCGATCATTTGCACATAGGCGTTCAGCTCTTCCGCGACCGCCGCCTGCCGGCCGGCGTATTCGGCGGACTGCTCCGAGATCTCGACCGCCGTCCGGATCGACTGCCGGATCTGGTCCAGCTTCCGATGAACTTCATCCAGCGATTCCTTCGACGACGCGGCCAGTTTGCGCACTTCGCCCGCGACGACCTCGAAACCTCTGCCGTACTCTCCGGCGCGGGCCGCCTCAATCGCCGCGTTCAGCCCGAGCAGATGCGTGCGGTCCGACAGCTCCCGCATGACGGAGCCGATTTCCGAGATTTCGTGAATTTCGTGTTCCAGCTCCCGGATCGACGCGCCCGAGCGCTCCTGGGCGAGCACCGACTGCCGCGCGTTGTCGGCGGCCGAACGGCTGCTCGTGCCCAGTTGGGTCATCATCGCGGACAATTCCTGCACCGATGACGTGATGACGCTCAGCATGCCGCCGCGCTCCTCCGCCAGCCGTTCGACTTTCGCCTTCTCTTCCTCCTGGTAAACTTCCAGGACGATCTGCGAATCGAGGTTGAACATTTTCGAGAGCGCAAGCGTCACGTCCATCCAATCATCCGGACAGACCTGGCGCAGATGCGCAACTGCCAGATCCAGATAGATCATATAGGTTCCCAGATACCAATGCGTCGTAAGACCTATTCGCGAATGAATCCGGCCGACCCGCATCCGGTGCTCAATGTAAGCGTCGTCAATTCCCTCCGTGCACATGGACATGAAATAGGCGCGCTGCGTCTGCTTCAGCCGATCGATGGTGCTGTGCCGTTCGATCATGGCTTTCAGTTCCGGACGGGCAGTCACGCGACGATACAGTTCGTCCGTAACGGCGTCCGCAATTTTGTCGAACTCGGCGGTCTTTCCGTGCAAGAGCGTCGTGTCTGCGTCAGTTAATCCGATGTAATCCATCATTTGCTGCCATTTGGCCGACAATTTCATGATGCTTCCCGCCTTTCTTACTGGTTCATTATGGATTCAGACGGGTCCATTATAGACCAGAATGGGACAATTTTCACCATTTTTCGAACGTTCCACCATTCGCTCGCACTTTGGCGTCTGTCCCGTCATACGTTTCGCGCGCGGATTCATAGAATGGGTACTACGGCGCCGCCTGACGGCAGCCGAACTGCCCGACCGGGAGGGGGAACGCCCATGAATCAGGACGAGATCAAGGCGCTGGAGCGGGCCATCGACGAGATTACCGAGATCGCCCGCGGGTTCGGTCTCGATTTTTATCCGATGCGGTACGAGATCTGTCCGGCGGACATCATTTACACGTTCGGCGCTTACGGGATGCCGACGCGCTTCAGCCACTGGAGCTTCGGCAAAATGTTCCGCAAGATGAAAATGCAATACGATTACGGCCTGAGCAAAATCTACGAGCTCGTCATCAACTCCAATCCGTGCTACGCGTTCCTGCTCGAGGGCAACTCGCTCATCCAGAACAAGCTGATCGTCGCGCACGTGCTGGCCCACTGCGACTTCTTCAAGAACAACGCCCGCTTCAGCCGGTCGAACCGGAACATGGTCGAGAGCATGTCGGCGACGGCCGAGCGCATCCGACGCTACGAGATCGAACACGGCGCCGGTGAGGTCGAGCAGTTCCTCGACGCCGTGCTGGCGATCCAGGAGCATATCGATCCGTCGCTGATCCGCCCGTACGGCCTCGACAAGAACCGGTACATCGAGATGCTGAAGAAGGAGATGGAGCGGGAGGCGGAGCGCGCCGCTGAACGCAAGACGCCGTACGATGACCTGTGGGAGCTGGACGAGGAGGAGCGGACCAGGGAGAAGCAGCAAGAACCGGAACCGCCGCGCCGTTTTCCGCCCCAGCCGGAGAAAGACGTCGTCTGGTTCATCGAGGAATATTCGACCGTGCTGGAGGATTGGCAGCGCGACATCATGTCGATGCTGCGCGATGAGATGCTCTATTTCTGGCCGCAGATCGAGACGAAGATCATGAACGAAGGCTGGGCTTCCTACTGGCACCAGCGGATCGTGCGGGAGCTGGACCTGACGAGCGACGAGGCGATCGAGTACGCGAAGCTGAACGCCGCCGTGACCGCGCCTTCGCGGCGCAGCATCAACCCGTACTACCTCGGACTGAAAATATTCGAGGACATCGAGAAGCGCTGGGACAATCCGACGAAGGAGGAACAGGAGCGGTTCGGACGAAAGCCGGGCCAGGGACGGGCGAAAATTTTCGAGGTGCGCGAGAACGACTCGGACATTTCCTTCCTGCGCAACTATTTGACGAAAGATCTGGTGAAGGAGCTGGATCTGTACGTCTTCGAGAAGAAGGGGCAGGAATGGAAGATCACCGACAAATCGTGGGAGGCGATCCGCGACCAGCTCGTCACCTCGAAGGTGAACGGCGGCTTCCCGTACATCGTCGCCACCGACGGCGACTTCAACCGCGCGGGCGAGCTGTACCTGACCCACCGCTACGAGGGCGTCGAACTTGATCTGAAATACGTCGAGAAGACGCTGCCTTACGTGCACAAGCTCTGGGGCCGGCCGGTGCATCTCGAGACCGTCGTCGAAGACAAACCGATCGTGTTCAGCTACGACGGGAAGAAAGTAACGCGCCGGTTTTTGTGACGGAGTGGGCTGCGGCTTGAAGGCCGCGGCCCTTTTTCTCGGTTAGCGGACACCCGCCAGGCGGGAAAAGAGTTCGTCCGGAGCCAGCGGCGAAAGCCCGGGATCCGGCACCGACACCCGGAGCGCGTCCGCATCCTTCAGCATGTGGCCGGTCAGCACGACGAGGGCCGTCTCGTCCCTGCTGATCGTGCCTTCAGCGGCCAGCTTCTTCAGGCCCGCCAGCCCCGCGGCCGCGGCGGGCTCGCAGCCGATGCCGCTCCGGTCAATGACGCGCTTCGCGGCCATGATCGCTTCGTCTGAGACGGCGCAGGTCACGCCTGCGCAATCGCGCAGCACCCGCGCCGCCTTCCGCCAGCTCGGCGGATTGCCGATGCGGATCGCCGAGGCAGCCGTCCGCGGCGCCGGTTCGGGGACGAGCTCCCCGCCGCCCGAGGCGATCATCCGGTGGAACGGGCTCGCCCCTTCCGCCTGCACGACCGCGATGCGCGGCACCTTGCCGATCAGCCCGATCGCCTTCATCTCGAGCAGCCCCTTGCCGAGCGCTGACGCGTTGCTGAGCGCCCCGCCGGGCAGCACGACCCAGTCCGGCAGCGTCCAGCCGAGCTGGTGCGCCGCCTCGATGATCATGCTTTTCTGCCCTTCGATCCGGAACGGGTTCACCGAGTTGCACACGTACAGCCCCAGCGCTTCCCCGCAGCGGTTCAGCAGTCTGACGCCGGCATCGTACCCGCCCTCGATCCCGTACACCTCCGCGCCGTAAGCGAGCGTCTGCATCAATTTGTTCGCCGCAACGCCGCCGGGCGGCACGAGCACGACGCACCGCAGGCCGGCCCAAGCCGCGTACATCGCCAGCGACGACGACGTGTTGCCGGTCGACGCGCAGGCGAACGCCCGATATCCCGCGAATACGCCCCGCGACACGGCCGCCGTCATGCCGTTGTCCTTGAACGATCCGCTCGGGTTCTCGCCCTGCGCCTTCAGCCATACCCGCCGGACGCCGGCGTGGCTTGCGGCCGGCGCGCAGTCGTACAAGCCCGTGTTGCCCTCGCCGCGCGTGACGATATGCGCCTCCTCCAGCTCGGGGTCGATCAGCTCCTTGTACCGCCAGACGCCGCTCGCGTAAGGCCCCGTCCGCAGCGCGAGCCGGCAATCGAACAGCGTCTTCAGCCGCTCCGCGTCCGCCAGCCTGAAATCTTGCCTCACTTCCAACAGTCCGCCGCAATCGCAGCTCATGGCAAAAACGTTCTCCGGTCTCCGCGCTTTGCCGCATTCGATGCAGACCAGCTCCATCTGTTCCGCCGCCTCCCGCATGGTTTTGCTTTAACCATAGCGGAAAATGAACGATAAGTATAATATATTGTTATAATGTTTCCATAATCATAAGTTATGATTTGCAAAAGGAGACCGCCGCCATGAACCTTCACGCACTCCGCCTGTTCTGCGCGGTTGCCGAAGCGGGCAGCGTGACGCGGGCCGCAGAACGGCTCCGCATCAGCCAGCCGGCCGTCACATCGCAGATCAAGAAGCTCGAAGCCGAGCTCGGCCTGCCCCTGCTCGAAGCGGACGGCCGCGGCGTCCGGCTGACCGAAGCCGGCCGCCTCCTTGCGGAACGCGCCATGCGGCTGTTCAGCCTGGAAGCCGACATCGAGCGCACGCTCGCCGAGTACCGGGAAGGCAAGTCCGGCAGCGTGCGCATCGCCGCCACCTGGCTGCCGGCCAACCATTTGCTGCCCGGACCGCTCGCCGCGTTCAAGGCCGGGCGCGACCAGGTCGAACTGTCGCTGACGACGGTCAACTCGAAGGCCGCGTTCGAGCTGCTGCTCCGCTGCGAGGCCGACTTCGCCGTCGTCGGCGGCGGCCGTCCCGCGCCCGCCGGCCTGGCATGCACGCCGTTCCTCGAGGACGAGATGCTCTTCGCCGCTCCTGCCGGCCATCCGCTCGCGGGCCGGTCGGTTCCCCTGGCCGAGGTCGTGCGGCATCCGTTCGTCCTCCGTGAGGAAGGCAGTTCAACGCGCGAGAAGCTGCTGGCCTGCTGCCGGACGCTGAACGCCGGCCTGCCCCGTGTCGGCCTTACGGCCAGCGGCCCGTACGAGACGCTCCGCGCCGTGAAGGCCGGCTGCGGCATCGCCTTCGTCTCCGCCCTCGAAGTGCGGGACGAGCTGGCCCGGGGCGAGCTCGCTGTCATCCATGTGCCGGACGTCCACGCCGTCAATCCGATCGCCCTCTATACACGGCAAGACGAGCCGCTGTCGCCTGCGGCTCGCCAATGTCTGGATCATATTCTCGCTGTGGTAGCGTGAATACCACGCCGCAGGAACTCGCGGGGCCTCACCGGTTCAGCAGGCTGCCGACATAGCGCAGCAGCTCGTTCGCGCAGACCGGGCAGTACCCGTGTTCGTCGATCAGTCGTTTCGTCACCTCGTTGATCCGCTTGAGCTGATTTTCGTCCGGCGTCTTCGTCGAGGTCGTGATTTTCACAATATCCTTCAGATCGGCGAACAACTTCTTCTCGATCGCCTCCCGCAGCCGTTCGTGGCTGGAGTAGTCGAACTTCTTGCCGCGCCGCGAGTACGACGAGATGCGGATCAGAATCTCCTCGCGGAACGCCTTCTTCGCGTTCTCGGAGATGCCGATCTGCTCCTCGATCGACCGCATCAGCCGCTCGTCGGGGTCGAGCTCTTCGCCGGTGAGCGGGTCTTTCAGCTTCGTCCAGTTGCAGTACGCCTCGATGTTGTCGAGATAGTTCTCGAACAGCGTCCGCGCCGACTCCTCGAACGAATAGACGAACGCCTTCTGCACTTCCTTTTTGGCGAGGTTGTCGTACTCCTTGCGGGCAATGGAGATAAAATTCAGATATCTATCGCGCTCCTCCTTCGTGATCGAAGGATGCTGATCCAATCCTTCCTTCAGCGCGCGCAGCACGTCGAGGGCGTTGATGCACTGGAGATCCTGCTTGATGAGCGCGCTCGAGATCCGGTTGATGACATGGCGCGGGTCGATGCCCGACATGCCTTCCTCCAGATACTCGTCCTGCATCTCCTTCAGATCGGATTCCTTGAATCCCTCGACTTCTTCCCCGTCGTACATGCGCATCTTCTTGACCAGGTCCATGCCCTGCTTCTTCGATTCCTTCAGCCGCGTCAGAATCGTGAAGATGGCGGCGGCGCGCAGCGCGTGCGGGGCGATGTGGACATGCTTCATGTCGCTCTGGGCGATCAGCTTCGCGTAGATTTTCTCCTCTTCCGACACCTTCAGATTGTAGGGGATCGGCATGACGATCATCCGCGACTGCAGAGCCTCGTTCTTCTTGTTCGCGATGAACGCCTTGTACTCCGCTTCGTTCGTGTGCGCGATGATCAGTTCATCAGCCGAAATGAGCGCGAACCGTCCCGCCTTGAAGTTGCCCTCCTGCGTCAGCGACAACAGATGCCACAGAAACTTCTCGTCGCACTTCAGCATCTCCTGGAACTCCATGATCCCCCGGTTCGCCTTGTTGAGCTCGCCGTCGAACCGGTACGCGCGCGGGTCGGACTCCGAACCGTATTCCGTGATGGTGGAGAAGTCGATGCTGCCGGTCAAATCCGCAATGTCCTGCGACTTCGGGTCGGAAGGGCTGAACGTGCCGATGCCGACGCGGTTTTCCTCCGAGATGATCACCCGCTCGACCAGGACATTCTCGATGTCGCCGCCATATTCGGTTTTCAGCCGCATCGCGCACGACGGGCAGAGGTTGCCTTCGATCCGGACGCCCAGTTCCTGCTCGATTTCCGGACGCAGCTCGTGCGGAATAAGATGAAGCGGTTCTTCGTGCATCGGGCAGCCCTTGATCGCATAGACGGCGCCTTTGTCCGTCTTCGAGAACTGCTCGAGCCCCCGCTTCAGCATCGTGACGATCGTCGATTTGCCGCCGCTCACCGGGCCCATCAGCAGCAGAATCCGTTTGCGCACGTCAAGCCTCTTGGCAGCGGAATGGAAATATTCCTCGACCAGCCGTTCGAGCGCCCGATCCAGGCCGAAGATCTCGCGTTCGAAGAATTTGTAGCGTTTACGGCCGTCTATTTCCTCCACACCATAGGATTTCAGCATCTCATAGACCCGTGCATGCGCCGTCATGGCCGGCGATGGATCTTTGCGCAGCAGTTCGATATAATCGCGGAACGTCCCGGACCAGGCCAATTTTTCGTTCTCGGCGTTATATTCTGCGATCCGTTTGAAAATATCCACAGCCGCACCTCCTCCTCGACTATTCCGCCCGCCCCTGCGCCGGCCCCCGGCCGACGCTGAAGCCTCATGCAGACACGCGGAATGGTTCCCGCATGCGGTGAACACTGCCCCGAGCCTGCCGCAGTAATACATAGATATGCATGGCCGGAACCGAAATTGCTCCATATTTCCTTCATCAATCTCCCATAAAACGACTGGTTTCCCTACAGCCGGCGCGCATCGTGGTATAATGGGCTTGCCGCGCATGGAGACGGATCTGACGGACCGGAAAGGAGCGACTGCGGTGGCCGTCCGACACGAGACCGAATTGTACGCGCCGGTGCGGACCTTTTTCGAGGCGCGGGGCTATGAGGTGAAGAGCGAGGTGCTGCACTGCGACCTTGTCGCCGTGCGGCGGGGCGAAGGCGGCAAGGAAGAGACCGTCATCGTCGAACTGAAGCGCTCGTTCAACCTCGAGCTGCTGCTGCAGGGCATCGAGCGCCAGCGGCTGGCCGACAACGTCGTCCTGGCCGTCGAGCGGAACCGGAAGAAATCCGGCGCGGTGGGCCAGCGGTTCGGCGACCTCGCGGAGCTGTGCCGCCGGCTTGGGCTCGGGCTTATGACCGTCACGTTCTTCAAGACGAAGGCGCCGCTGGTCGAATGGCTCGCCGAGCCGGGCGAACCGCCGCTCCGGGGTATCCGCCGCAAGCGGCGGGAGCGGCTCATGGCCGAGTTTGCCGCGCGGAGCGGCGACTACAACGTCGGCGGCAGCACGCAGCGCAAGCTGGTGACGGCGTACCGCGAACAAGCGCTGCGCTGCGCCTGGGCGCTGGCCGCCGAAGGCGGCGAGGCGCCGCCCCGGCGCGTGCGCGAACTGGCCGGCTGCGCCCGGGCGGGCGACATCCTGCGGGACAACCACTACGGCTGGTTCGAGCATCCGGCGAAGGGCGTGTACCGTCTCGCCGAGGAAGGCCGGAAGGCGCTCCGGGAGTATGCGGACATCCTGAAGGCATGGGCGCCGGCCGCCGCGGAGAACGATCTCGCCGCAGAGACCGGGCTCGCCGCGGAAACCGCATCCGCCGCCGTCCCGGATCCGGCTGACGCGTAACAAGATGTTCACAGGCGAACTCGTTTTCATTTGTCCGGCAATCGGGTATAATAAGGGAAGCTATTGGAGGTGTCCGCGATGAGTACCGCTTTCTGGATTGTGATGATCGTCATGCTGCTGATGATCGTGCCGATCCTGACGGCCGGGTATAACGACGACAAGACGAAAGGCCTGTAAAAACAAGAAGCTTCCCGACATTCGGGAAGCTTCAATTACTGCTCGCGGGTATTCTCCATCACTTGCGAAGCGAAGCCATTTCGCTCATGCATGCCGCGCAGAGATAGCGTTCCTTGAACTCCCGGACCTGGTCCATCGAACCGCAGAACACGCAGCGCGGCCGGTAGCGCTCCAGGATGATGTGGTCGCCTTGCACCAATATCTCCACGGGATCTCCTTCATTCATCTGATACCTCTTGCGCAGCGACTTGGGAAGCACGATGCGTCCCAGTTGGTCGACCTTGCGCACAACGCCTGCCGGTTTCACATATATCACCTCTCCTGTGTCCGTATCCGTCTGTCTTGTACATCTGTAGAAACCTTGCGTTACGATAAGCTTTCGATCAGGAAGCGGCTTTTCCTTCTCCAGCCAAAATTTTGCTTAATATCATGCAACTATTCTGTCTACCTCATGTTTGGAAATCCGAGCTGCCGGAGCGCTTCGTACAGGACGATCGCCGCCGAGTTCGACAGGTTGAGCGAGCGCACCTTGTCCGTGATCGGCAGGCGCATGCACATCTCGGGATTCGCGTCGAGCAGCTCCTGCGGCAGCCCTTTCGTCTCCTTGCCGAACACGAAGAAGTCGCCGTCCCGGAATTCGAAATCGGTGTACCGTTTCACGGCCCTCGTGCTGGTGAAAAAAAATCTGCCGTCCGGGTACTTCTTCCGCACCTCTTCGAACGAGTCGTGATGCTCCACATGGACCGCGGGCCAATAATCCAGGCCGGCCCGCTTCAGCGACGCGTCATCCGTGCGGAATCCGAGCGGATGCACAAGATGCAGGTGCGTGCCGGTTGCGGCGCATGAACGGGCGATGTTGCCGGTGTTGGCCGGAATCTCCGGCTCGACGAGCACGATATGCAGCGGCATGCCGGTCCTCCTCTTTTCAACATTATGCCGGATCGCGTGATTTTTACATGGATTTAACGCAGCTTTGATTCATCCCTCAACCTCGGCCGCCATAATGGAAAACAGCGGACGACGAAGGGGGATGGAACGTGCGCAGACGCATTCTCGTCGTGGATGATGAACCGTCCATTGCCGCGCTGCTGGAATACAATCTGCAGCTTGCCGGTTACGACGTCAGATGCGTGTCCGACGGCGAAGCCGTTTTCGACGCGCTCGGACCTTTCCGGCCGGATCTGATCGTGCTCGACCGGATGCTTCCCCGGATGGACGGCTTGGAAGTATGCCGCCGGCTGCGGCGGGAGAAGAACGAAGTGCCCGTCATCATGCTGACCGCGCTGCACGACGTGTCCGACCGGATCGCCGGACTTGCGGGCGGAGCGGACGATTATATGACGAAGCCGTTCAGCCCGCAGGAGCTCATCGCGCGCATCGGCGCGATCTTCCGCAGAACCGGGGAGCCGGCCCGGACGGAAAGCGAAGGCGTGCACCGGATCGGCCGGCTGACCGTGCGCGCCGACGCGCGCGAAGTCGAACTGGACGGACGTCCGGTCGAGCTGACGCCGAAGGAATTCGACCTGCTGCTCTTCATGTGCCGCCGCCGCGGCAAAGTGCTGAGCCGCCGGCAGATCCTGCACGGTGTCTGGGACTGCCCGATCGTCGGCGACACCCGGATCGTCGACGTCCACATCAGCCATCTGCGCGACAAGATCGAGAAGAACGCCCGCTCGCCGGAGTATATCATGACCGTGCGCAGCGTAGGCTACAAGCTGACCGGTCCGCCGGATGAGCCGACGGCGTGAGCGCCTTCCGACAAGCAACCGCCCTCGCTCCGGCAGGGGATGAGGGCGGTTCTTCCTTGGGCTCGATTGTCGCCCGCCGCGGATCAACCGTGGCGGCGGCGGAAATCGGCCATGAACTCCGCGAGCGCCTTGCAGCTTTCATACGGCACCGCGTTGTAGGCGGAAGCCCGAAGCCCGCCGACGCTGCGGTGGCCTTTCAGGCCGACGAAACCTTCCTTCTCCGATTCCTTCACGAACAGCGGCTCCAGCGCTTCGTCCGCAATGCGGAACGTGATGTTCATCGGCGACCGGCTCTCCGGATGGGCGAAGCCGCGGTAGAAACCGCCGCTCCGGTCGATCTCGTCATAGATCAGGGCCGCTTTCTCGGCGTTCGCCTTCTCGATGGCGGCCACCCCGCCCTTCGCCTTGATCCATTTCAGCACCAGGTTGACCATATAGACGGAGAACGTCGGCGGCGTATTGTACAGCGACTCATTCTTCACGTGCGTATCATAGCGCAGCATCGTCGGCACATGCTCCGGCGCGCCGGACGCGAGATCGTCCCGGATGATGACGACGGTGACGCCGGACGGGCCGAGATTTTTCTGCGCTCCCGCGTAAATGAGGCCGAATTTCGAAATATCGAGCGGACGGCTCATGATGTCGCTCGACATGTCGGCGACGAGCGGCACGCTGCCCGTATCGGGGAACGACTTGAACTGCGTCCCCTGGATCGTCTCGTTCGACGTCATATGCACATAGGCTGCGCCCTCGGGCAGGACGAGATTGGTCAGATCGGGCATGCGGCGATACTCGTCGGGTTTCGAAGTGGCGACAATGGCGGTCTCGCCGATGAGCTTCGCTTCCTTGAGCGCCTTCGACGCCCAGCTGCCGGTCTCGACATAAGCCGCGACCCGTCCGCCGGTCAGCAGATTGAGCGGCACCATCGCGAACTGCGTGCTTGCGCCCCCCTGGAGGAACAATACATGATAATGGTCGGGAATGTTCAGCAATTCCCGCATCAGCGCCTGGGTCTCGTTGTTCAGCTGCTCGTAAATGCCGCTGCGGTGCGACATTTCCATGATGGACATGCCGGCGCCGCCGTAATTGACGAACTGCTCCTGCGCCTGCTGCAGCACTTCCAGCGGAAGCGCGGCCGGACCGGCGTTAAAGTTGTGTCTGCGATCGCTCACCGATTCCACTCCTGCTCTTGTCTATGATAGGTTATGATAACAAAGAAAGCGGAAAGGCATCAAGTGACGGAAGCGGGAAAAGATGCACCCGATACCATGCGAGGAGGAATGGTTTTGAGCGAGAAGCAGCGTCTCTTCATCGGCCTGGCCGTTCCGGATGACGTCCGCCGGCAGCTGCTCATGCGGCTGGACGGATGGCGGGAGCGATTCGCCTTCGCCCGTTGGGCGCATCCGGATGATTGGCATATCACATTGCATTTTATCGGCGAGACGGACGCGGACCGGATCCCCGCGATCGTCCGCGCGCTGGACGAGTCGGCGGCCGGCGCCCGCCCGTTCGACGTGGAGCTGCGCGGCCTCGGCACCTTCGGACCGCCGGCCCGTCCGGCCGCATCTGACGCTCGCGCGCAAGTACGCGGGCGCAGCGCCATGGAACCCGGCGTCAGCGGCGGCCGAGACGTTCGGCGCGTCCTGGACCGCGCGGGACGCCTGCCTGTTCCGCAGCCGGCTCGGCCATTCCCCGATGTACGAGATCCTCCATCGGGCGCCGTTCGGTGAATAGCACAAGAGCGCCCCGGTCCGTCTTGCGACGGCCGCCGGGGCGCTCTTTGCCGTTATGCGAAGCGGTGAGACGCGGCTTGAACCGATGCCTCCCGCCGGCAATCAGCAATCGAAGTACAGGCTGTATTCGTGCGGATGCGTGCGGATGGCCACGTCCTTCGCTTCTGCACGCTTGAACGCGATATAGTTTTCGATGAAGCCTTCGGTGAATACGCCGCCTGCCGTCAGGAACTCGTGGTCCGCTTCCAGCGCACCCAGCGCTTCGTCGAGCGAGCCCGGCACGCTGCGGATTTCGCGCTTCTCTTCATCGGACAGCTCGTAGATGTTCTTGTCGAGCGGACCGTAGCCCAGCGCCCGCGGATCGATCTTCCGCTTGATGCCGTCCAGACCGGCCAGCAGCATGGCAGCGAACGCGAGATACGGGTTAGCCGTCGAGTCGGGCGTACGGAATTCGATCCGGCAGCCTTTCGGCGTAACCGCAGCGACCGGAATCCGGATGGCCGCGGAACGGTTGCCCTTCGAGAACACGAGGTTGACCGGCGCTTCATAACCCGGCACGAGGCGCTTGAACGAGTTCGTCGACGGGTTCGTCAGCGCGATCAGCGCCGGCGCGTGGAACAGGATGCCGCCGATGTAGTTCAGCGCGAGCTCGCTCAGGTTCGCGTAGGCGCCTTTCTCATAGAAGAGCGGCGTTTCGCCGTTGAAGATCGACTGGTGCACGTGCATGCCGCTGCCGTTGTCGCCGAACAGCGGTTTCGGCATGAACGTTGCGACCTTGCCGTATTGGCGAGCCGTGTTGTGGATGATGTATTTGTACTTCATCAGGTTGTCGGCCGTTTTCGTCAGCGTGTCGAAACGGAAATTGATTTCGCCCTGGCCGGCGGTTGCGACTTCATGGTGATGGCGCTCGACTTTCAGACCCGTTTCCTGCATCAGCCGCACCATTTCGGAACGGATGTCCTGCTGCGAATCCACCGGCTGCACCGGAACGTAGCCGCCCTTGACGCGGACCTTGAAGCCCAGGTTGCCGCCTTCTTCCGTCCGTCCCGTGTTCCAGAACCCTTCCTCGGAGTCGACTTCATAGAAAGATTTGTTCATGCCGCTCGTGAAACGGACATCGTCGAAGATGAAGAATTCCGATTCCGGCGCGAAGTAGGCCGCCGTGCCGATGCCGGTGCTCTTCAGATATTCTTCCGCCTTCTGTGCGATGCTCCGCGGGTCGCGGTCATACCGTTCGCCGTCCGGCGTGTAGATGTTGCACGTGACGATCAGCGTCGGATGCTCGGTGAACGGGTCGATGTAGGACGTCTCCGGGTCCGGCATCATGACCATGTCCGACTCTTCGATGCCGCGGAACCCCGGAATCGAGGAGCCGTCGAACGCGACGCCGTTCACGAACGTATCTTCATCAACTTGCTCAGCCGGAAGCGTGATGTGATGCGAGCGGCCGGCCAGGTCCGTGAAGCGGAAATCGACGAACTGGACATTTTTCTCTTTAATCGTCTCCAAAACTTGTTGCGCACCCATGGGTTTTTCCTCCATTCCCGAACGATTGCGTAAAATTGAACGCCGAACGTTCAACTTTTCAAATAATCTGTCGTTATTATAGTGCTTGAATTCCTGCTGCGTCAATAGCTATGTCATGTATTTTTTCGCTAATATGTTATATTAACTTACACTTGTTTGAAGAATGTCCGACAAAGCCGATGAAAAGCCTGTTTCAACAGCGAAGAAATCGTTCTGACCTGCATACAAACGGCATCTCCGGTTGACACGCACGGATTTTGGAAATACAATTTAAACCGATGTTTAAAACATTTGTTTAAATCTGTTTGTGGAGGGAGATCCGATTGAAAAATGCATTGCGGGCGCTGGCGAAACAGCCGACAACGATCATCGGCATCGCAGCGGCGCTGCTGTTCCAGCTTATTTTTACCGTCGTCTGGATGACGGGCTACGACGGTATGCAGGACCGGACAGAACGGCTCGTGATCGGCATCGTCAATGAAGACTCCCGGTGGGGAGAGGCGATCGTTCGGCAATTGAAGGACGGGCTGCCCGTCCGGGTGCGCGAGTTGGACGATCCGGCCGAAGCGGCGCGGCAGCTCGAATATCGGGGCATCCAGATGCTCGTGCGCATCCCGCCGGATTTCTCGGCGAAGGCGGCGGCAGCGGACGGAACGGCCGCGCTGGAATTCACGATCAATGAATCGAACCCGATGATGATCAAGAACATGATGGCCCAGGTCGCCGCCCAAATCACGGCTTCCGTCAACCGGCAGGCGATCATGACGGGTGCGCGGCAAATGCTCTCTCAGCTGCAGATGACGGAAGAGCAGACCCGAACGATGGCCGAAACCCTGTCTGAACGCGTAACCGCGGACATCACGTACACGAACCCCGTGCAGGGCATCAACAACCAGATGGTGCCGATGATGATCGTGCTCGCCTCCTACGTGGGCGTCATGATCATGGGCATGAACCTGGAACAATCGAACATGGCGGCGGCAGCAATGGGAATCGGCCGTTGGCAGCGGTTCGGGGCGCGCATGGTCATCAACGCCGCGGCGGCCGTCATCGTTTCCCTCATCGGAGTGTCGCTCATCCTTGGCCTGGGCGGCCAGTCCGCCGGCGGTTTCTTCGCGCTGTGGGGCTTCGAGGCGTTGTTCATTCTGGCGTTCATCCTCGTTTCCCAGTTGTTCCTCATGCTGTTCGGCATGGCCGGCATGCTGTTCAACATCCTGCTGCTCTCGTTGCAGCTCGTCTCGTCAGGCGCGATGATGCCGCGCGAGCTGCTGCCGGATTTCTACCGTTCCATCAGCGAGGTATTCCCGGCAACCTATGCGGTGGAAGGCGCGATGAATCTGCTGTTTGGCGGACCGCCGGCCGACCGGGCAGCGCTCGGCTTGCTGGCCATCCTGGCCGCGGCGCTGCTTCTGGGCGCGGCTTCCACCGCAATCCGGAGACCTTCCGTGCAAGCCGCCGCTGTCAAATCTCCGGACCTGAACATGAACTGACCGCATCGGACCGGGCGATGCGCACCGTCCCGCTTCCGGTTGCGCCCTCCAAACGGGCACGGCATAATGAAGATAGATAACTTCAGGACGGAGGGTTGAAGATGAAGGCGGACGGTCCGGATGTGAAGACGCGCATTTTGACGGCGGCGAAGAAACTGTTCGCAAGACACGGCTATGAAGCGACGACCGTCCGGCAAATCTGCGAGGAAGCCGGCGCCAACATCGCCCTCATCTCCTACCACTTCGGCGGCAAGGAAAATGTGTTCGCCGCCCTGTTCGAGACGGCGCTGCCGCATCGGCGAATCGAGGAGGCGATCGCGCAGCCGATGGCCGACCCGGCGGAGGCGGTCCGCCAGATTGTGGCGGGGGTGGTCGCGTTTCAGCTGTCGGAGCCGGAGATGATCGCGATCATGCAGCAGGAGACGATGATCGACTCGCCGCGGCGCGACTTGATCCGCAAGCACGCTTTTCCGGTCTGGCGCCGTCTGCTGCAGGCGATTGAGGAAGGACGGAAGCAGGGCATATTCTCCTACGGGTCGAAGGATCATGCGCTCCTGTCCGTACTCGGCGCCATTTTGTTCCAAAACAAGATTGACCATTTCGGACCGCTGCTCGACATCGCCGATCCGGCGGAATACTATGAGCGGCTGACGGAGGAGCTGACCGCGTTCGTGTTGCGCGGGCTCGGCTACACCGGAGCATAACGGTCGACAAGATCAAAGCCCTGAATGCGGGATCTTCTCCCGATTCAGGGCTTTGCGTTTTATTTCTTCCACTCGCGGAACGCTTCCGCCGGCGCCTTCGGCGTGTCGAACCGTTTGCCGACGATCGGAGCGAGCTTCTCCAGATCTTTCAGCAGCGCGGCGAACTGGTCCGGGAAGAGCGATTGTACGCCGTCGCCCGTCATCGAATTGTCCGGATCGGTGTGCATCTCGATGATCAGACCGTCCGCGCCCGCGGCGACCGACGCCTTCGCCATCGGCTCGACCAGTTCCCGGCGGCCGGTGCCGTGGCTCGGGTCGGAGATGATCGGCAGATGGCTGAGCGTCTTCAGCGACGGAATCGCGGCCAGATCGAGCGTATTGCGCGTGTAAGGCTCGAACGTCCGGATGCCGCGCTCGCACAGGATGACGTTCGGGTTGCCGCCGGCGAGAATGTATTCCGCTGCGTTCAAGAACTCGTCGTAGGTGGCGCTGAAGCCGCGCTTGAGCAGAACCGGCGTCTTGATCGTGCCGAGCTTGCGGAGCAGATCGAAGTTCTGCATGTTGCGCGTGCCGACTTGCAGAATGTCGGCGTATTCGGCGCAGATGTCGACGTACTCGGGCGTCATCACTTCCGTGATCGTGAGCAGGCCGTGCTTGCGGCCGGCTTCGGCCATCATGATCAGGCCTTCCACGCCGATGCCCTGGAAGCTGTACGGTCCGGTGCGCGGCTTGAACGCGCCGCCGCGCAGAATCTGGCCGCCCGCCGCCTTGACGAGCCGGGCGATCTCATCGATCTGTTCGGGCGATTCGACGGCGCACGGACCGCCCATGACGACGAGCTCGTCGCCGCCGATTTTCACGCCCTTGATCTCGATGACCGTATCGTCCGGATGAAAATCGCGGCTCGCGAGCTTGTAGGACTTCGAAATCTTGATCACATCCTCTACCCCGCGCATGGAACGCAGATGTTCGGCAAGCGACGGGTCGGCCTTGCCGATGATGCCGATGACCGTCCGGTCGGTGCCTCTCGACACATGGGGCTGCACGCCCGCCCGTTCGATGTACTGTACGATCTCCTCAATGCGTTCGTCGCTGATATCCGGCTTGGTTACCACAATCATGACGCTGGCTCCTTTCACACTTCAACGCTTATACGCTTTTAAGCTTTTATGCTTTTATCCGTTAAAGTAACTATAGAGCATGACACCCGTTTCGTCAAGGCGAAATTGCAACGGAACGCACAGTCTTTATTTATTACGGTTGAAGCGGTTTTGGCACGATAACGGAACCAGAAGACCTTATCGGCGCTCGAATAGGGCGAAATCCGTCCGCGTCGGGCAAATAAGCTTACCCTGTTCCGTTAGCATTTCCAAACTGGGAAAATCCGCAAAATAACGGCTCTGAATTCCGTTGGGCGTTCGTGCCGGCGTAGTCGAGACCGTCCGCGAGGTCTGATGTTTCTCCAAGCCTCCGCCGCTCCTCCGTCTCAGAGCATGGGCTCACGAAACCGTACACCGCTGTTTTGCCTGTTTAGCATCGAATAAAGTGTGTCAGTTTCGTTGCGGCTATCCTCCCCATGCAAAAAACGGCGCCGCATCCACGCGACGCCGCCTGCAGGGCAACATCCTAACCTCTATTCCTCCGACCGGCTGCGCACGGTCGGCAGCAGCTTGGCCGGGTTCACCGTGCGCTTGATCTCCCATGTCTCGGGCTTCTCCGGATCGTACTGCTCCAGGTACGCGATCACTTCCTTCGTGATCGGCGTCGGCGTCGACGCCCCCGAGGTGACGGCCACCCGTCGGACGCCTTCCAGCCATTCGCGCTTGATCTCGGTCACGTCCGCGACGCGGTACGCCTTGACGCCGGCGATCTCCTCCGCAACCTGCGCAAGCCGGTTCGAATTGTTGCTGCGCGGATCCCCGACGACGATGCACAGATCGGCCTGCTTCGCCTGCTCGGCGACGGCTTCCTGGCGAAGCTGCGTGGCAAGGCAGATCTCGTTGTGCACTTCGGCGGCGGGATAGCGCTCCAGCAGCTTGGCGACGAGACCGCGGACATCCCACTGCGACATCGTCGTCTGGTTCGTGATGACGACTTTGTCCGTGCGGATATCGAGCCGGTCGATGTCCGCCTCCGTCTCGATCAGGTGCACGCGATCCGGCGCGATGCCGATCGCGCCTTCCGGCTCGGGATGCCCCTTCTTGCCGATATAGACGATCTCGTAGCCTTCCGCCGTCTTCTCGCGGATCAGGTCGTGCGTCTTCGTCACGTCCGGGCAGGTCGCGTCGACGACCGTCAACCCTTTCTCCCTGGCTTTCCGCCGCACTTCCGGCGCCACCCCGTGCGCCGTGAAGATGACGGTGCCCTTGTCGATCTTGTCCAGAATCTCGAGGCGGTTCTCACCGTCCAGCGTGATGATGCCTTCCCGCTCGAACGCCTCCGTCACATGCCGGTTGTGCACGATCATGCCGAGAATGTGGATCGGCCGCGGCAGATCCAGGTTCCGCGCCGTCTGCAGCGCCAGCACCATCGCATCGACGACGCCGTAGCAATAGCCGCGGGGCGATATTTTCACAACTTCCATGAGCACTCACCGCTTTCCGACCGGTTCATTCGTTCGTCCGGTCCGCTTCATCCATTATAACGGAATCCGCCTCCCCGGGAAACAAAACGGGCAGCCAGATCGTGAACGTCGTGCCTTCCCCTTGCCGCGTGCGGACTTCGACCGATCCGCGGTGCTCGTCGATGATCCATTTCGCGATCGCCAGCCCGAGCCCGGTGCCGGACGTCTTGCCGCGCGACAGGTCCGCCCGGTAGAACCGCTCGAAAATATGCGGCACTTCTTCGCTGCTCATGCCGATCCCGGTATCGGTGATGACCAGGCCGACCTGATCGGCCTCCCGCACCGCTCGGAGCAGGACGTGGCCTGATGGCGTATATTTGAAGGCGTTCTCGATGAAAATGAACAGCAGTTGGCGGAGATAATCGGCGTTGCCGAGAACCTTCGCGCCTTCGAGCGGCGACAGGTCGCCGACGCGAAAATCCGCCTTGCGCGGCAGATGCACCGCGCCCTTCGCCGCTTCCTCGACGATCGGCAGCAGTTCGATCTCGGTCTTCTCCATCACATAGCCGGCGTCGGCGCGCGCCAGGGACAACAGGTCCGAGACGAGCCGGCTCATCCGCTCGGCCTCTTCGGCGATGTCCCGCATCGCCTCCAGCGAGAGCGCCGCGCGCTCGGCGTCGAGCACGATCGCCCCGGGCCCGCTCGTTCGGTCTGCCGGCACGCCCGGCCCGCCGGCTGCCGCGGCAGCGGCGTCTCCGTCGGCGGAGGCAACCGTTCCGCCGGCCGCGCCGGCTGCTTCACCGCCGCCCGCCGCGCCGCGCAATCCGTCCGCATCGCCGCGCGCCTCAAGGCGGCCGGACGCGCTGGCCCGCCACATCCGCTCGAGCAGGTCGATGTTGCCGCGGATCGTCGTCAACGGCGTGCGCAGCTCATGCGAAGCGTCCGAGACGAACCGGCGCTGCGCCTTGTACGCCTCTTCCAGATCGTTGTACGCCCGCTCGAGCCGGGCCAGCATGCCGTTCAGCGTATCCGTCAGCCGCCCCATCTCGTCGTTCGGCCCGCTCCGCGCGATGCGCACGCTGAGGTTCGCCCCGTTCTCGATCCGGTTCGTCGCCTGGATGACCTCCTCGATCGGGCGGAGCGCCTTATCCGCGATGAACAGGCCGATCGTGAACGCGATCAGAATGACGGCCAGCGACGTGATGATGAGAATGGTCCTGAGCCCGTCCAGGAAGGCGTCTTCCGCCTGCGTATTGGCGATGACCTGCAGCAGGCCGACCACTTCGCCGTTCGGCAGCGGGATCGGGTACTGGTAAGCCATGAACGGGTAGCCGAACGCCGTGAAGCGCGTGTACCCTTCCTTCGGCGAATCCTTCAGATCGGGGTACGGAAAATGAACCTCCGTGCCGTCCACCGACAGCGCCGAAGACCGGATTTCGCCGTTCGCATAATTGACCAGCTGCACATAGGTGCCTTCGTAGCCGAGCCGGCCGCTCAGGTCCAGCCGGAGATCGCGAAACAGATTGTAGGAAACGCGCACGTTCAATTGTTTGAATTGGCTGCGCAGCTGCTCCCGCGTATTGTCATAGGTGTTGTAATATACGAACAAATAGATGCCGACGCCGAGCACCAGCATCGTGAACGCCAGCAGGCCGGAATACCACAACGTCAGCCGCAGCCGGATGGACATCAACCGCTCTCTCCCTTAAGGACGTAGCCGGTGCCGCGCACCGTCTGGATCAGCCGCTTCTCGCCGCCCTCCTCCAGCTTCTGGCGCAGCATGGCGATATACACTTCGAGCACGTTCGATTCGCCGCTGTAATCATAGCCCCAGATCTTCTCCATGATTGTCTCTCGGGTGAGCACGCGCCGCGGGTTGGACATGAACAGATGGAGCAGATCGAATTCCTTGCTCGTCAGCTCGAACGTCCGCCCGCCGCGGATCGCCTCGCGCGAATCGAGATCGAGCACGAGATCCTCGAAGACGAGCCGTCCTCCGGACGTCTCCGCGCCGCCGCTGCCTCGGCGCAGCAGCGCCCTGACGCGGGCCAGCAGCTCCTCCAGGGCGAACGGCTTCACCAGATAGTCGTCGGCGCCAAGGTCGAGCCCCTTGACGCGGTCCTTCACTTCATCCTTCGCCGTCAGCATCAGGATCGGCACCTTGCTTCCGCTCTTCCGGATGCGCTCGCAGACTTCCCAGCCGTCAAGGTTCGGCATCATGACGTCCAGCACGACGAGATCGGGCTCGGTCTCCAGCATCGTCTGCAGGCCCGCCCGCCCGTCATGCGCCGTCAAGACGTCGTAACCTTCGAACGCCAGGCTTCTCCTGAGCAGGGAAGTGATCTTCTCGTCGTCGTCCACCACCAGTATTTTCGCTCTCATCCGCATTCCCCCTGTCCACAGCTTTCGGACATGCGAGAAGCGCAGACCGGCCGTAAGCCTGCTGCGCTTGTCATGCCGAGCGTATCCTTGCTCCACGTTGAAATCATTACCTGCACGTTACTGCACGTTGAAATCGTTCTTGTCGCCGATTTCCACCGTGATCTGAATCTGGCGGCCGCCGCGGATGACATCCAGCACCGCCTGTTCGCCCACCTTCTTGTTCTGAATCGCCTTGATCAAATCCTCTTTGGTGTCGTACTTCTTGCCGTCCATGCCGACGATGACGTCATATTGACGCAGGTCCGCCTTGTAGGCCGGCGAATTGTACAGAATGTTCACGACGATCGAGCCCTTCGTGCTGTCCAGGCCGAGCTGGCTTGCAGCCTGCTTGGTGATGTCCGCCAGCGTCGCGCCGATGAACGGCTGCGGCACCTGCTTGTTCTCCTTCAGCGTGTCAAGCACGCCGACAATCGTGCTGGTCGGAATCGCGAAGCCGATGCCCTGGGCCGTCGTGGAAACCGCCGTGTTGATGCCGATGACCTCGCCCGCCAGGTTGATGAGCGGACCGCCGGAGTTACCGGGGTTGATCGACGCGTCCGTCTGCAGCAGATGCTGGTACTGCCGCGTGCCTTCCGTGTCCTGGATCGTGATCGGCCGCTCCTTCGCGCTCAGCACGCCGACCGTCACCGTATGATCGAAACCGTTCGGGTTGCCGATCGCCACGACCCATTCGCCGACGTTGATCGCATCCGAATCGCCGAGCGGCAGCGTCGGGAAATCCTTGTCGCCCTTGATCTTCAGCACCGCGAGGTCGAGATCGTAGCTGGAGCCGAGCAGTTCCGCTTCGAACGGCTCCTCGTAGCCGATCACCGTCACCGTAATTTTGTCCGCGCCCCCGACCACGTGCTGGTTCGTCAGAATGTAGCCTTCCTTGTCGAAGAAAAATCCGGAGCCGAGACCGCTCGGCCGCAATTGCTGGCTGTCTTCGTTCTCCGTCGGAATGCGGTACGAATCGCCGAAGAATTGCCGGAAGAACGGATCATCGAACAGGCTGTTGCCGCTGGAACGGGACCGCGTCTTCACATAGGTCTCGATCTTCACGACGGCGGGACTCGATTGCTCGACGATCTTCGCAATATTGTTCGGCCGCACCGTGTCCACCGCGTTCGACACCGTGCCGCCGGACGAGCCCGCGGCTGTGCTGCCCGACGCCGCATTCGCGGTCTCGCCGCCGGCCGACGGGCTCTGCGCCAGCGCCTGGTCGGAGCCGGTGAACAGGTTCAGCCGGTCGGATGCGATCATAAGGCTGCCGGTGAGCAGGATGCCCGCCAGAAAAGCGGCCACGGGCGCCCACCACGAGCCGCGCCGGCGCTCCCTGACCGTCCACGTCCGCACTGCCGGAGCGGGACGGGCAACCATGCCGGCGTCATTTCTTTCCGCCGCCGCGGTCTCGCGCCGGATCACCGGTTCGGCGTCCGAAGCATCCCGATCCGTGCCGCCGGAGCGGAACGGGCCGTAGGAGTAGTAATAGACCGGCTTCGCGGCCGTGCCACCCGCGGCGTCCGCCGTGCCGCCGTCCGCGGTCCCTCTGTCTTCCTCCCGGGCCCGGCCGTTCAGATCGCTTCGCTCTTCAGGCCGCCGGAAGAAATCATCGTAAGGCCGATTCACATTGTTCTTGTCGTCCATCGTTGCCTCTCCTCCTTGCCGTATCCCATTCGCTTCGCGAAGTTGTCGTCTCTGTGCTATCAAACATGCCATTTCAACATTAATTCAATCTTAAACCAGGTTAAAAGACAAATAAAAACACGCCGACGCGAAAACAGACGCCATCCGCCAAATAAAAAGGAGAATCCCGCCTGCTGCCGGGACTCTCCGACGGTCCAGCTTTCTACCCATGCAGTCTGCAAACCCCAAGCGTCCTTGAAGCCGGCACGTCAGTTCCGGAGCAGCGCCGATTCGGCGACCCGCAGCATCTCCGCCGCCCGTTCCGCCCATTCCGGGCTGATCCGGGCGTCCGGATCCTCCGGGGCTGCGAATTGATCGATCAGGCCGGCGGTCAGCCGCATGCCCGCGCCTTCGTCTATGCCGTCCTGATGGACATGGCGCAGCGCGTACGGCTTGCCGAAACGGATGACCGCGTCGCTGTCTTCCTGTTCGGCGTCGATGTTGCCGAACGTTGCGGTGAACGGCAGCCTGAGCCACATCTCCCGCTTCTCCCCGTCCAGCACCCGGTCGAAACATCCGCCGTCATACTCCCAGCCGCCGCCGAGCGTGAAGCCGAGATCGCCCAGCACGCCGCGGACGTCGACGAATTTGAACTCCTGATTCTCGAGTCTCGAATCGATTGGTATCATGGCCTGCGACCGACCCTTTCAGGCATGAATTGGCATACCATCAGCTTGCCCGCACTTCCGCACGAATATGCAGCCGAACGCTTGATCGGACCGGGATATACCCAATCGCCACGCCGAACCCGCACCCGACATCCGACCGCACGTGCCCATTCGCCATGCAGATCCCGCGCCCGGCGTCCGGCCGACTGTTCCCTCGCCTCGCCCGCGCTTACCGCCCCGCGGGCTTCACCAGCCCTTTGCGATGGGCGTAGACGGCAAGCTGCGTACGGTCTTCCAGCTCGCACTTCATGAGCAGATTGCTGACGTGCGTCTTGACCGTCTTGATGCTGATGTGCAGCTCGTCGGCGATCTCCTTGTTGGAGCGGCCTTCCGCAATGAGCAGCAGCACTTCCTTCTCCCGCTCGGTCAGCCCTTCATCCGCCTCCTGGGCGTTGCGCTGCCGCAGTCCGCGCGTGAGCGCCTGCGAGACATCGCTCGTCATGACCGGCATGCCGCGGACGGCGCCGTTCAGCGCGTAGATCAGCTCTTCCGCGGAGACGGTCTTCAGCACGTAGCTGGTGGCGCCGGCCTCGACGGCCGCGACCACCTTGTCGTCCTCGAGGAAACTCGTCAGCATGACGATCCGGATGCCGGGCCAGCGCGTCAGCACCGCGCGCGTCGTCTCGACGCCGTCCATCCCCGGCATCATCAGGTCCATCAGAATGATGTGCGGCAGCCTGTCCGGCTCCAGCGTCTCCAGCGCCTTCAGCGCTTCCTCGCCGCTGCCCGCCTCGGCGCACACTTCAAATTTCGGTTCCAGCATCAGATACGTCTTGAGGCCCGTCCGGACCATGTCGTGGTCGTCCACAATCATGATGCGGTATTCAGCCGTTTCACCCATGCGTCTCCCTCTCTTCGTTTCCGTACTTCGGTATCGTGACGCGGATGCGCGTGCCGGAGCCGGTCTTGCTGATGATTTCCGTATCGCCCCCGAGCTTCTGCGCCCGCTCGCGCATCGTCGTCAGTCCGTAAGATCCCGCTTTCACCTGATCGGTCCGGAATCCCGCGCCGTCATCCTGCAGGGTGACCGCATACTGCCTTTCCGTCTCCGTCGCGTGCAGCTGCACCCGCTGCGCTTCGGCATGCTTCACGATATTCGCCATCGCTTCCTGGATGATCAGGAAGAGCTGATGCTCCTTCGCTTCCGAGAGCGGGCTGTCGATGTCCCAGCGCAGCTCGCCCTGCAGCCCGTTCTGCCGGCAGTAATCCGGGAACCATTTCTCGAGCGCTTCGCGGAGCGAACGGCCTTCAAGCTCGAGCGGACGGAGCTGCGCAATCAGCCCGCGCATCTGCCGCTGCGCCGAGTTCGACATCTCGATGAGCTGCCGCATCACTTCTTCCGCTCGCTCGCGATTGATCTCCAGCAGCTTCGGCAGCGACGACGCCGACACATGGATGGCGAACAGCTGCTGGCTGACCGTGTCGTGCAGATCCCGGGCCAGCCGCTTGCGCTCCTCCAGCACGGCCGCTTCATTGGATGCCGCCTCCCGCATCACCTGCTCTTCGCCCATGCGCTGCAGAAGCTGCAGCCGCTCCTCGAGCTTGGCCGCCATCTCGTTGAAATCCCGATAGACCGGCGCGAACGAACGCGCGCTGTCTTCCGGGATGCGGACGGCAAGATTGCCGTTTACCGCCTGCTTGATCGCGAAGTGAAGGGCGTCGATGCGCCGCTGAATCCGCTGCGCCGCCCAGTAGCCGATCGCGATGTTCACCAGCACGAAAGCGGCCGCCGCCGCCGAACGCCAGTCGCCCGGCGGAAGCACCGCCTCCGCATAGAACGTGCCGACGGCCGCGATGACCGTCGAGATCAGCGAGGACCCGAGCACGATGAGAATCAGCTCCCACTTGCTGCTGCGCCATATCCGGGTCAACATCGGCGATTATCCCACCTTCACGATGCGGACGTCGCCTATGAACGAGCTGACGATCAGCCGGATCCGTTTGTCCGCTTCATGATAATAAGGCGTCTCGAACTTCACGTTCTTGAAAAATCCGCCCTCATGCCGATCCAGCACCCGCGTATCCCCGATGAACGAATTGGAGGTGACGCTGACGCCCAGATCGCGGTCGTTCGGCACGAACACCTTGACGTCGCCGATGAACGAAGAAACGTTGATGCGCGTCTCGCCGAGCGGAATCTGGGCTTTCGTCAGATCGAGCACCGTATCCCCGATGAACAGCGAAATGTTCATCGGCCGCAGCTCCCAGTAGTCGCCGCCGAGGTGGATGTCGCCGATGAAACCGCTCCGGTTCTCGGCGTTCAGGTTGGGCATCCAGTCCGGCCGATCGTCATCCGCCGCATGTTTCGGTCTGCCGCCCGGACCGTTCCAGCCGCCCGCGCCGTTCCAGCCGCTTGGACCGTGATGCCCGCCCGCTCCATGATGCCCGCTTGTCCCGGCGTGTCCGTCCGCGCCGGTGTCACCGGTTTTCGGCGGCTCGTAATCGAGGTCGAGCGGATTCGGATGGAGCGGAGGCGGAGGCGGAACCGGGCGTTCGCCGCCATGGTAGGGACCTCCCGTTTTCGGCGGATACGATTGCCAGCCGACTTCGCTTCTCTTCTTCCTTCCCGGCCGGAAAATCATGTTGAGCCCCCAGATGATCAGCAGCACCGGCCAGCCATACCGGATCACTTCGCCGAGCGACAAATGGATGAAATTCAGATTCTGAAGCTGGAAGAACGCGCCGAGCCCGACCAGGATCATGCCCCACCAGCCGCCGCCGCTGACCAGGCTCTGCAAGCCGATGGCGATCAGAATGATCGGCCAGAACGTCGAGAACAGAAATCCGATATCGAAATTGAAAGGGAGCAGATTCAGTTGCCGTAGCAGGAACAGGCCGCCGATGGCGAGCAGCACCAGCCCCCAGAAGACCCGCCCGAATATTTTCATGTTCATGTCCATCTCTCCTGCTGCTTATGTGGTACGTCCAGTATACATGGAATCTTGACATGCCGGGAAGGACCCCGCGAATGAACGGCGGCTCGGTCTGGAGACCGAGCCGCCTGCCGGACTGGGATATTCAGGTTGAAGCCTTCAGCCGCCGGCCGCCCGCGGCCGCGCCTGCCCGGCCTGTTCCAACCGGATGTCGATGCCGATGACGCCGGCCGGCTTGCCCTGGTCGTCCGGAATCGGCATCGAGATGGTCAGGCAGGGACGTTTCGTGATGGCGGAAACGTAGATTTCGGAAGTGTACGTGCTGCCTTCCATCGCCCGCTTCCACCATTCCCTTCCGCGCGCGTTGAGCAGCCCGGCTTCCGGGAAGGAGAAGATGAACGAGCCGTCCGCGCGGTTCGACCAGATCGCCTCGATCTCCGGCTTCGCTTCGATGAGCGCCTTCAGCGTCGACGCATGCACCTTCTCATCCAGCGAGCGGATCGACGGCTGCGCGGCAATCGATGCCAGCCATTCGATCATCGGTTCGATCGGGAGATCGGACGCGCCGGATTCGCGGCGCAATCCGACTTCCTGGATCGCCGCGTAGAGCGCCCGCGAGTTCCGGCCAAGATCTTCCCGTACCCGATCCAGCTTCGCGATCTGCTTCCGCTGCTCGGCGGTCAGCTCCAGCGTCTCGTCGACGCTCCGCACGGTCAGCCCCATCGCGTCCGCGGCTTCCTTGAGCATCGTCGTCACCTCCGCCGTGAGCGCGGACTGCTCGGCGCTTGCCTGCGCAGCCGAAGATACGATCGGATCGAGCCGGGCGATGCGGGCATAAATATCGTCCATCCGCGCCTTGGTCTGCGTCATCTCGGAAATGCCGCGCTGCACCGCCGTTTTCTCCTCCCTGACGGACGAGACGACCTGCCGCACGCCCTCCTCGATCTCCCTGACGATGCCGCCGGACCTCCGAAGCGATTCATGACTCTGTTCCGCCAGCTTGCGGATCTCCTGCGCCACGACGGCGAAGCCGCGCCCGTACTCGCCCGCATGCGCCGCCTCGATCGAAGCGTTAAGCGCGAGCAGCGACGTCTGCGTCACGATCTCCTGGAGGAAGGCGTTGATCTCGCCGATGCGCGACATCTGCGATATCAGATCGTCAATCCGCTGCTCCATCGTCCGGTTGTGGCGGCCGAGGTCGTTCATGACTTCGTCGGTGTTCACCAGCGAAAGGCAGACATCGACGACGACCCGGCTCACCTCCCGGCTCTGTTCGCTCGTGCGGAGCATGTTGTCCTTGATTTCCTCCGCCCGCGCCTCGACCGTCTGAAGCGCGGCGAACGTCTCTTCGATCCGGTCCACCGCCTGCCGGCCCAGCTTGCGCAGCCGCTCCTCCTGCGCTCGGGAACGGTCGGCGATCTCCGACAGTTCGAGGGCCGCCAGATTGACTTCTTCCACGGCAGCCTGCATCCGTTCGGAGATGACCAGCGATTCATGGATCAGCTGCGACACTTTTTCTTCATGTTCCGCGGACCGGAACGCCGAAGGTTTATCCGGATCGATGACCGCCCGGTTCCACCAACGTCGGATTGGGCTCATCTGTATCTCCCCCATGATTTATGTAAATTTTTATAACATTATATTCGAATTTTGGTGAGAAATAAAATAAGGATCTGACATTAATACGTCAGATCCTCCGTCATAAAGTTTGCATTCTTGTGACAAAAATGTCCTTTTTCTTATGTATGCGATTGCAAAACCGATTTAAACCGACCGTCCTTCGCTCCTCAACTCCAGGTCCGCCAGCCGCGCTTTTTTCAGCCTTTCCCGCGCCCGGTGGATTTTCGCTTTCACCGTTCCGACCGGCATCGACATGGCGTTGGCGATCTCCTGATCTTTGAGACCGTAATAATATTTGTAGAGAAACAACGTGCGCGCCGCGGGCTCGAGCTGCCCCAGAAGCTCCGAGATTTCCATCATCAGCTCTTCCGCCCGGTCTTCCCGCTCTCCGGCGGCCCGCATGAGATCCGCATCATCCCATGTCCGGGTGCGGGCTGCTACCCGGTTCACGTTCACCGCGACATTGCGCGTGATCACCTTGGCCCAGGCGGCCAGCTTGTCCGATTCGCGAAGCGTGGCGCGCTTGGCCAGCATTTTGACCCATGCCTCCTGGACGACATCGAGCGCGTCGGACTTGTTGTACACGTTCGCGTAGGCAACGCGAATCATCTGGTTGTACAACTTCACCAGTTCCGCTTCTTTCTGCGGATCCAGAATGCCCGCCATCTGCCCGCCGTTCCCGTTCATGGACATGGCACCGCACATCCTTAGAAAATTTTTACAAACTTCTTACCCGCACAATACATCTTACCACGGAACAATGGCAAATACGAGTACCGAAGGACATGATTTGTCCGCTGCTCCCGAAAAAAATCAAATCCCGCCGCCCATGGCAACGAGATGTGTCATGCAGGTATCAAGTTTCGCGCTTTGCGACGGGAATCCATTGACCGGCCGACACCGCGCGGCCGAGTTCGGCGAGCTGCGCTTCGGTCAGTTTGCCGCTTCCCCGCTTGAGCACTTCGACTTTGACGGTCCGCTTGCCCCACTCACTGAAAACCTGGCTCGGCGTCTCGAAATACAGGTCGATGCGATGGCCTTTGATCGCTTTGCCGGTGTCGGCGACGACGCCGTACCCGTAACCGGGGATGTAGAGCAGGGTACCGATCGGGAACACCTTCGGGTCCGCGGCGATCGTCGAGACGATTCCGCGTCTCACCTTGACTCCGGAATACGTGATGCCGTAACCGCGCTGGCCCGGCCGCTTGCCGGTCGATTCCACTCCGGCCGTATAGCCGGTCGCCGTGACGACGACGGATTCGAACCTGCCGGCTTCCGCGTCTCCCGCCTCGGAGTCCGCGGTTCCGGCGGATGATGCCGGTGCGGAAGCTGCCGGGGCGACCGGCGCGCATACGACGGCGATGGCCACAGCGGCGGCTGCCGCGAGCCGAAGCGCCGCAGAACGACAACGCGATAAACCAGATGCTGTCGACATCGAGTCGAATCTCCTCCTTATTCGGAGGTTGCCCCGATGCCTTCTGAATTATGCAGGCGGTGCACACGCGGTTTTACACTTTGCGGGTGCGGATTTCCTCCAGCAGCATGTCGATCGTCTCGGCGACGGACTTGGCGCCGATGTCGCCTTCGCCTCGCTTCCGCACGGAGACGGCGTCGCTGGTCGCTTCTTTCTCGCCGACGATGAGCATGTACGGGATTTTCTCGAGCTGCGCGCCGCGGATTTTATAGCCCAACTTCTCGTTGCGCAGGTCCGCTTCGGCGCGGATGCCCGCTTCCTTCAGCCGCTCGGTCGTCTTCTGCGCATAATCATCAAATTGCTGCGAGACCGGAATGACGCGCGCCTGAATCGGAGACAGCCAGAGCGGCAGCGCCCCCGCGAAGTTTTCGAGCAGGAAAGCGGTCATCCGTTCCATCGTGCTGATGATGCCGCGGTGAATGACGACCGGGCGATGCTTCTGTCCGTCTTCGCCGATATATTCGAGCTGGAACCGTTCCGGCAGCAGGAAGTCCAGCTGCGCCGTGGACAGCGTCTCTTCGCGGCCGAGCGCCGTCTTGATCTGCACGTCCAGCTTCGGTCCGTAGAACGCCGCTTCGCCTTCCGCTTCGAAATACGGCAGCCCGAGCTCCTCGACGACCTCTTTCAGCATGCGCTGCGAGTTCTCCCACATCGCGTCGTCCGGATAATATTTCTCGGTATCCTTCGGATCCCGGTACGACAGCCGGAACCGGTATTCCGTGATGCCGAAATCTTTGTACACCTGCTGGATGAGCTGGATGACGCGGGCGAACTCTTCCTTGATCTGATCCGGCCGGCAGAAGATGTGGGCGTCGTTCAGCGTCATGGCGCGTACGCGGTGCAGGCCGGTGAGCGCGCCGGACATCTCGTAGCGGTGCATCGTGCCGAGCTCGGCGATCCGGATCGGCAGATCGCGGTAGCTGCGCATGTCGCTCTTGTACACCATCATGTGGTGCGGGCAGTTCATCGGGCGCAGCACCAGCTCTTCGTTGTCCAGCTTCATCAGCGGGAACATGTCTTCATGGTAATGGTCCCAGTGGCCGGAAATTTTGTACAGCTCGACGTTCGCGAGCACCGGCGTGTAAACGTGCAGATAGCCGAGGCGCTCTTCGAGGTCGACGATGTACCGTTCCAGCGTGCGGCGCAGCTTCGCGCCGTTCGGCAGCCAGAGCGGCAGCCCCTGGCCGACTTCCCGCGAGAACGTGAACATGCCGAGCTCGCGGCCGAGCTTGCGGTGGTCGCGCTTCTTCGCTTCTTCCAGCAGATGGAGGTATTCGTCGAGCTGCGCTTTCTTCGGGAACGCCGTGCCGTAGATGCGCTGGAGCATTTTGTTCCGGGAGTCGCCTCTCCAGTACGCCCCCGCGACGCTGAGCAGCTTGAACGACTTGATCCGCCCGGTCGACGGCAGGTGCGGCCCGCGGCACAGGTCGAAGAACTCGCCCTGGTCGTAGATCGTGATGACCGCGTCCTCCGGCAGGTCATGAATCAGCTCGAGCTTGAGCGGGTCACCCAGCTCCTCGTAAATCTTGATCGCTTCTTCGCGGCTCACGACGCGGCGCCGGATCGGCAGATCCTCGGCGACGATCTTGGCCATCTCCTTCTCGATCGCCTCCAGATCGTCGGAGGAAATCGGACGGTCCAGATCGACATCGTAATAGAATCCGTCCTCGATGACCGGCCCGATGCCGAGCTTGACGTTCTTCTCGCCGTACAGCCGCTTGAGCGCCTGCGCCATCAGGTGCGCCGTGCTGTGCCGCATGATTTCGAGGCCGTCCTGCGAATCGGGCGTGACGATCTCGAGCGTCGCGTCTTCCTCAATCGGCGCGTAGACGTCGACGAGCTTGCCGTTCACCTTGCCCGCGACGGCGTTCTTCTTCAATCCCGGGCTGATCGAGCCCGCCACTTCCTCGACGGTCGTTCCCGCGGCATACTCCCTTACCGCGCCGTCCGGAAACGTGATGCGAATCGACATATGCAACAACCTCCTTGAAAATAAAAAACACCCGTCCCGACAGGGACGAGCGCTGATCAGCCCGTGGTTCCACCCTTGTTCGCGGCCGCCGTGTCCCGAATGCCATGCGAATCGGGGCGGACGTCCGCCTCAAGCATCCCGTAACGGAGATGACCCGGTGCGGCATACTGGGGCGAGGCCCGTTCAACCGCACGGCTGATGAAGGGGTATTCCCGTCTGGCTCCGGGAGGGAATTGCAGCCCGTGTTCCCTCTCTCTGTACCGTGCCGGTTGACGAGAACATGTCTTCGTCGTCGCCGTTGCACATCATTATACTCCCGGCATGCGGCACGGTCAAGCGAGAAGCGCGGAGTTTTTCCGTCCGCGGAAGCGGTCAATTCAAAGCGGCGCCGGTCAGCGGACGGCAAGAGCGGCAGCCCGCGCAGACGGTCACCCGCTCGGCGAAAATCGCTTCGATCGTCCTCACGACCGGCAGTTCCGGATCGCGGGCGTGCAGCGTGATTTCCCGGGGGGAGATCGCGATCAGACAGCTGACGACCATGTCTTCGACGTTCAGCTCCTCATCCGTCAGTTCCAGGGTGAGTCGCCCGCCTTCTCCGGGATCCATCGGACGGAACGACTCGTCGTACAGCGCGAAGCTGCCGTCGGCCTTGAGCACCAGATTGACCGAGGACACCTTGGGCTGCTGCAGCCCGACGAATTCGTTGAGCAGCCCGATGAACTCCCGGTACTGGCGGTCCATCACGAACTCGTCGACCGCGGCTTCCGCCGACTCGGCCAGCTCTTCCCAATACTTGTCCAGCCGGAACGTGATGTAGCCCTCCAGATGGAGCGACGGCCGCTCCTGCAGGTAAGCGAACAGTTCCGACGCAATGTGTCTTTTGCGCCTGCGACGGGTCAAGTCAGGCTCCATGCCGGAGGACTCCAGGGTGGCGTCCGCCTTGGGGGCTGAGGTGCGGCCGGCCTTGACGGATGCATCCGCGTCCTCCGGGCCGGCCGGTTGTCCGTTGCGTGAATGTGCGGGGGCACTGGACAAACGGGCGGATCGGTTGATGATGGCGTCAGTCGTGAGCGGGCCGTTTTCTTTCGCCGAACCGTCTGACCGGACCGGCTGCGAGCCGAGCATCTGCATGCACAGCGCCGCGATGCGTTCCAGATCGTCATCGCCGCACGGGTAATATTTGCGGATCATGATCCGGATCAGTTCCGGTTCGACCGCAGTCAGCACATACTCGGCCATGCCTTCGGCGGCGCGGCTGTGGATGGCCATCCGTTCCTTCTCATCCGGCGCGCCGTCCGCGCAGCGGAAGACGATCAGGCTGTGCGCCGGAACGGTCTCCAGACGTCCGTCTATATGTAAATCCGCGAAGGATTCGGTCAGACAACGGGTGAGCTCGGACAGCTTGTCTTCGGATGCGGCGGATAACCTGACCTCGAAGATCTCCATGGGCCCACTCCTTTCCTTGACAACAGTATATGGCCGCCCATCGGCGGATATACGAAGAAGGGAGCGGCACGGATAGAAATTTGAGGCAAAAAAAACCCGCGCGCCGGAAAACCGGGCTCGGGACAGCCGTTCAGTTCTGCATGACGAAGTCGCGGCTTACGCCTTCCGACTCGTGGTAAACTTTCAAAATTTCGTAGCGCGTGTTGCGCTGCGCCGGGATTTTGCCCGCCTGGCGGATCAGATCGAGGATGAGGGCGATGTTCACCTTGTGCGTCGTGCCGGCCGCCGAGACGACGTTCTCCTCGATCATCGTGCTGCCGAAATCGTTGCAGCCGTAGCTGAGCGTCAGCTTGCCGATCTCCGGCCCCATCGTCACCCAGGAAGACTGGAAGTTCTTGATGTTGTCGAGGGCGATGCGGCTGATCGCCAGCGTCTTCAGGTACTCTTCGGGCGTCGCTTTCTCCCGCTTCAGGTTCGTGTTGTCCGGCTGGAACGTCCACGGGATGAACGCGAGGAAGCCTTCCGATTTGTAGCCGTTCCGGATGCATTCGTCCTGCGCGTCGCGGACGCGGAGAAGGTGCAGCGCCCTCTCCTCCATCGACTCGCCGAACCCGATGACCATGGTAGCCGTCGTGTTCATGCCGATCCGGTGGGCCGTCTTCATCACGTCCATCCATTCGGTCCACGAACCTTTGAGCTTGCTGATCTTGAGCCTCGTCCGGTCGTCGAGAATTTCCGCGCCGCCTCCGGGCAGCGAGTCGAGGCCGGCTTCATGCAGCTGGCGCACGACTTCCTCGAGCGAGAGCCCGCCCGATACCTGCTGCATCTTGCGGATTTCGGCCGGCGAGAACGAGTGCATCGTGATGCCAGGGAACCGTTTCTTGATCTCGCGCAGCAGGTCAAGGTAGTACGAGAACGGCAGATCCGGATGGGTGCCGCCCTGCATCAAAATTTCCGTCCCGCCGACATCCACCGTCTCCTGGATCTTCCGGAAAATCGTCTCGTTGGGCAGCACGTATCCCTCCGGCGATCCCGGCGGACGGTAGAACGCGCAGAACCGGCAGTAGGTGTCGCAGATGTTCGAATAATTGATGTTCCGGCCGACGACGAACGTCGTGATCGGTTCCGGATGGAATCGCTTCATGATCGTGTCCGCGACTGCGCCCATCTTCTCGATTTCGTCGCTTTCGAACAGCGTCACGATCTCTTCAAGGCCGAGTCTTCCGCCTTTCAGCGCTTTGTCCAGTATGCGGTCCACTTGGCTCATTTCCCGGACCCTCCTCATCCCAGGCCGGCCGATCCGGCCGCGCATGTACGTTGTCCCTATCATCGTAACACAAACGGGTCTGCCACGTCGACTGACAGACCCGTTGCGTCTGAGTCAAGCCAGTGTGGGCACTTTTTTTGGGGATGATGGATCACGCGAAAAAGAGCCAATCCCTTGTTAGCGGTTTCATTTTTTCTAACTTCGGCAACCGCTTTAAATATCTGGTATCAGTATCCTTTGAGACCTTTTAATTCCAGTCCGGTCGGGCGGCTTTGCCATTGGCTTCGGAGCAGCCGGATCATCCCGTCAACGCATCCCTTTGCCGGTCGTATGGCGTCTTTCAAGATCTTCCGTACACTGAACACCCGCTCTGGTGTCTCGACTTTGTGCTCGTCGGCTTCTTCCAGCCATCCGGCCTGTTTGCTTCGCATGACGGTCGTAAGCATCGCCCGGGAGCCTCGTTCACTCCAGCTATCCTCCGCGCTTCGTCCGTTTGGCCAACACCCGCATCTGGGCTTCCGCACTCCCCATTGGCCTCATGCCAGTCGTGTCGATGCCGTTTGCTTCCAGTGTCTTCCGGTAATCCTCCAGATGCTTGCGGTGCCGCCTCAAGAACGACTTGTATGCGGTCCATTCATCCCGTTTGTCAGGCGCAATCTCCTCGATCGCTACGCTCTCCACGGCCGCCATCAAGGCCGCCGGCTCCTGCCTGGCCAACGCCTGTCTTGCGTCTTTCCATATCTTCGGCAGGTGGCCCACAAACCGCTTCAGATCACGTGCCACATGGAAGCGATCCAGCGTGTAGATGCACTTGTGAAAGTACGATTCACATTCCCCGATCCACTTCGCTCCGTCTCCGCCCACCACCAGCCAGGTGTCCCCGTCGATCTCGTACCGTTCGGTCAGAAAGTCGCCAAACGCTTCCCAAAAGTCGCCCTCCCCCCGATGCAGATAATGCTGCTTGTTCCTTAGCCGCACACGCTTGCCGACCTGCTCCCAGCCCTCATGTACCACGGCAATCGCATGTTCCATCCCTTTCCGCTTCCGCCGTTGCAATTTCGTGTACAGGCCATCCGCTTCCACGAACAGCACCTTGGCCGGTCGTTTTTCTGTTGCTTTGACCGGCTTCTCCGCTTGCTCGATCAG